>JBKGYB010000031.1:0-12879 GCA_046546295.1 Opitutales bacterium
CTTCGCCGATAGATTCCTCCGTTAGCAGCCTGTCGGACTCTAGCCCGCCGGCTAAGTCCGGCGGGGTGCTGTTATTGGGGCAGCGGGGATGTGGCGTTTTCGACTTCCACTGTATTCCGAAGGGAGCCGATACCGGTGATTTCAATCCTGACTTCGTCGCCTGCTTGCAGGAATCGGGGCGGATTCGCGGCAACCCCCACGCCCGGCGGCGTCCCGGTTAATATGACAGTGCCGGGGAGCAGGGTCGTGCTTGCGCTGAGATAAGCGATCAACTCCGCTACGCTGAAAATCATGTCGCCCGTATAGGATTCCTGTCGGGGCGAGCCGTTCAAAAGCGTGCGCAGGGGAAGGATCTGGGGGTTCGGAATTTTGTCGGCGGTTACCAGCACCGGCCCGAGCGGACAAAATGTGTCAAAGCTCTTGCCCTTGACCCACTGTCCGCCGCCCGCGTGTTTCTGCCAGTCCCGGGCGCTCACATCGTTGGCGCAGGTGTAACCGAGGACATAATCAAGGGCCTGTTCGGCGGCGACATTTTTGCAGTGCTTGCCGATGACCACCGCGAGTTCGCATTCGTAGTCCACCTTATCGCTGCGGAGGTGGCGGGGCAAAAGGATCGGTTTTTCGGGGTCGAGAACCGAAGCGGGATTCTTCATAAAAAGAATCGGGTATCTGGGCATTTCGGCTCCCACTTCTTCCGCGTGAGCGCGATAATTCAGGCCGATCCCGTAAATTGCGGCGGGCACGACGGGCGCGAGGCGCTCGGCAGGTTGCAGCTCTTCGTCTCCTTGGTGAAAATCGCCGTAGAGGCCCCCTTCCAGCCGGAAGACCCGGTTGCCCGCTTCACACCCGTATTCAATCGCTCCGTTTTTCGTGACGACGCGTACGATATCCATGCTGCTATCCTTGCGGGAATCGTCCCGACATCAATTTTTTTTATAAATTCAGCGGCGACGAAATTTCTCAGCCCTCTTTCGCCGCATCGGAACCATTGAGCAGCAATTCAAGCAATTCGCGCGCGGAGTCGGGTATTACGGTGCCGGGACCGAAGATCGCACTGGCGCCTTCGGATTTGAGATATTCGTAGTCCTTGGAAGGAATAACACCGCCGCACACAACCTTGATGTCGGGACGACCGAGTTTTTTCAGTTCTTCAATGAGTGCGGGCAGCAGGTATTTGTGTCCTGCCGCGAGCGAGGACATGGCGACAACGTGACAGTCGTTTTCCACCGCCTGGCGGGCGGTCTCTTCCGGCGTCTGAAAGAGCGGGCCGATATCCACGTCGAACCCGAGGTCGGCGTAGCCCGTGGCCACCACTTTGGCGCCTCGGTCGTGCCCGTCCTGGCCCATCTTGGCAATCATGATGCGGGGGCGGCGACCTTCCTGATTTTCGAAGCGCTCGATGAGTTCTTTGATGGTATCCATGCTGTCTGTGTTTCCGTATTCCTTGGCATAAACGCCGCTGATGGAACGAATTTGCGCGCGGTAGCGCCCGAAGGCCGTCTCCATCGCCTGCGAAATTTCCCCCAGCGTGGCACGTTGTCGGGCGGCTTCAACCGCGGATTCGAGAAGATTGCCCTGTTCGCTTTGCGCGCACTCGGTGAGCGCGGCCAAAGCGTTGTTGACGGCATCGTTGTCGCGCTCCCGGCGAAGCTTCTTCAGTCGGGCAACCTGGGACTCCCGGACCGCGCTGTTGTCGATATCGAGGGTTTCCAGGGGATCCTCTTTTTCAAGGCGGTATTTGTTCAGGCCGACAATGGTTTCCTTGCCGCTGTCGATGCGTGCCTGCCGCCGGGCGGCGGCTTCTTCGATACGCAGTTTCGGAATGCCGTCCTCGATCGCCTTGGTCATGCCCCCGTGGGCTTCGCATTCTTCAATATGCGCCCAGGCTTTTTCCATCAGTTGTTTTGTCAGGCTTTCCACATAATAACTGCCGCCCCAAGGGTCGATAAACCCGGTGAGCCCGATTTCTTCCTGCAGGAAGAGCTGGGTGTTCCGGGCGATGCGCGCCGAGAAATCCGTGGGCAATGCGATCGCTTCGTCCAGAGCGTTTGTATGGAGGGACTGGGTATGTCCGCAGGCGGCGGCCATGGCTTCGATGCAGGTGCGGACCACATTGTTGTAGGGGTCTTGTTCGGTCAGGGACCAACCGGAGGTCTGGCAGTGGGTGCGCAGGGCGGTGGATTTCGGATTTTTCGGATCGAAGCGTTTGACCAGTTTGGCCCACAAGCACCTTGCCGCGCGCATCTTCGCGATTTCCATGAAGTAGTTTTTCCCAACAGCCCAGAAAAAGGACAGCCGTGGCGCGAACGAGTCGATGTCGAGCCCGGCGTTCGTTCCGGTGCGCAGGTATTCGAGGCCGTTGGCAAGGGTGTAGCCCATTTCCAAATCCGCTGTCGCGCCGGCTTCCTGCATATGGTAGCCCGAGATCGAAATGGAGTTGAACTTGGGCATGTAGCGGGAGGTGTAGGAAAAAATGTCGCCGATGATCCGCATGGAAGGACCGGGCGGATAAATATAGGTGTTGCGAACCATGAATTCCTTCAGGATGTCATTCTGGATGGTGCCGGCGAGTTGCTCGGGCTTGCACCCTTGCTCGAGCCCGGCCAGAATATAGAACGCCATAACCGGGATTACGGCGCCGTTCATCGTCATGGAGACGGACACCTTGCTCAGGTCGATCCGGTCGAATAAAATCTGCATGTCTTCAATCGAATCGATGGCGACGCCGGCTTTGCCGACGTCGCCGGACACGCGCGGGTGATCCGAGTCGTAGCCCCGGTGGGTGGCCAGGTCGAAAGCGACGGAAAGACCCTGCTGACCGGCCGCTATGTTGCGCCGATAAAAGGCGTTCGATTCCTCGGCGGTTGAAAACCCGGCATACTGCCGGACCGTCCATGGGCGCGACGCATACATGGTGGCATACGGTCCGCGCAGGTAGGGCTCGATCCCCGCGGTGAAATCAAGATGCTCCATCGCCTCGTAGGATTTCCGCGTGTAGAGCGGGTCGAGATGGATCTGCTCCATGGTCTCCGAAGCGCAGGCTTCGGGGTCCTTGCCGGTTTTCGATTCGAAGCGTTTGCTCCAGTCCTCCCGAGTTGCGCTTGCCTCGGATGCCTGGTACGGGATCTTTGTAAAATCAGGTGTCATGATGTTTTCAGGATTTCGTGTTAAAATGTCGAATACGGTCGCTTCTTTCAGATGACGCCGAGAACTTCGAGATAGTTGTAATTGGTGGCGTAATTGTCGGAACGCACTGTGATGAAGTCGTCCAGTCCGGCCTCGCGCCAGGTGTCTTTGTTTTCCCCGGGATCGCCCGCAAGCACGACACGGACGCCCGGGGCGGCTGCCTTAATGGCGCGTATGTAGTCCGGAAGATTTTTTTCCACATAATCCGAATCCGATCCGCAAATGACGGTTATCCGAGCGCCTGAGCGCATGAGTTCGCTTACCGCATCGTCCGGGTTCTCAAAGCCGTCGGGCGACAGCACGTCGAAGCCGCCGACCGCAAAAAAGGAGGTCGTGAAATCCGCCCTCGGCTTGTGGCGGCGGAGCGGCCCGAGGTTGCAGAGGAAAATTTTCGGGGCCTCGCCGTCGTTGGCATCCGCATAGCGGGCGGCGGCATCGCGAAGTTTTTCGTAGGGTTCCGCGAGGCGGCGCGGATGGAGCGGGTGGATGGCTTCGGCGGGTTCGGCCGAGGCGCGCAGCGTCCGGGTCAGCTCGCCCAAGGTCGCCCCGGATCGGGCGGCCTCAACAAGCGCGTTGCACGTCTCCCCGTCTTCCGATTCAAGCACCTGCTCCAGGCGACTGAGGACTTGCCTGTTTGCACCCTCGTCTGATTCCACCCGAAGCCGGCTGATTTGGTCGGCGCGCACATCGCGCGCTTGCCGGTAGTCCGGGGTTTCCATTTCGGGGGTTCTTTCGGAGGTGTCGGGATAGACGTTCGTGCCAACCAGACTTCGGCGGCGTTGATACAGCCGCTTCGTGTGAAATCCGTCGGAGGCATTGAGCCTTTCCGCGACCTTGCCCTTCTTCAACGCTTCGAAAATACCGCCCTCGCCTTCTATCTCCTGAAAATACTGCCAGGCATTTTTTGCGATTTGCTCGGTCAGCCACTCGATTGTCCAGGAACCTCCCGCCGGATCGATGACTTGGTCCATGCCGCATTCTTCCTGCAAAATGACCTGCGTATTGCGGGCGATTCGACGGCTGAAAAAATCCGGCGTGCGGAGCGTTTCATCGAATGCGCCGACGCATAGGCTGTCGACGCCCCCGATGACCGCGCTCAGCGCTTCGGTTGTGGAGCGAAGCATGTTCACGTAGGGGTCGAAGCGGGTCTTATTGTAAAGGCCGGTGCGCGTGTGGAGACAAAGTTTTCTCGCCTCGTCATTGCCACCGAAGGCGCGCACCATTTGCGACCAGAGCACCCGAGCCGCCCGGCACTTGGCTACTTCCATAAAGAAATCAGGGCCTGAACAGAGGCTGACCCGGATCTGTGAGGCCGCCTGGTCGATGGGAACGTCGCGCCCGAGCATCTCCCGCAGATAAGAAGCGCCTGTGGCAAGCGCCAGGCCCAGCTCGTCGACGGCCGAGGCGCCGGATTCATGGTATGGGATCGTGGATACCGCTACAGCCCGCATCCCCGGCGCTTGGGCCGTACAATACCGGGCAAGGGTGGCCATTTCATCGAAAAGCGCTTCATGGGAGGCGGGGATCGCCCCGGCCGCCGCGTGCGTGGCGAGAGGATCCAAACCGAAGCTGCCGCGAACCTTTTTGAAGTCCACCTCTTGTTCCCGCAGCCAAGCGAAAAAGATAGCCGCTATGGGCAGACCGGAACAACCGGCGCGGAAGTGAAAACCGACGGCTTCGGGCAGTATTTCCCGGAAGGCGGTCCTAAAATCCTCAAGGGCGGCAAGGGAAAGTCCGCATGCTCCGACTTCCCCGACATTGGCGCCGTCGGGATCGCTCCCCTTCAGCGTAGCGATATCGAGAAGAATATTGAGCGCACTCTGGCCGCGCATGAGATCCTCCCGGGCCGCGCGATTGAAATCCTCCGGCATACCGTAAGGCAGCTCCTGCGCGATTTCCCATGTGCTCCGCTTATAACCCTCCGGACAAGTGCCCCGCTTATAGTCGTCAAACCCCGGCATGGAGTCGCTTCCCGGCAATTCATCCAGGACTTCCTTCCAGAAGAGGGGTTCCAGCGTAATCCCCTCCGCCGTGGAACGGCGCATCACTTTATCAAAGGGCTTGCCCTTGAGTAATTTTTCCGTTTCTTCCCGCCATTGGCCGGGATTCGCGGACGGGAACTCCTGGAGGAGCGCATCTGTTTGAGACTTTTCTTTATTCATGGCTTTTTCCATTTTTCGTTTTAACTTGATATGCAACAAAAAACAGTCAATAAGGAATTTTAATTTAGAATTTATTTGACGTAAGCAAATCTTATTGTTCTGGTCAGCTCTGAATCTTTAAAAACAATGATACAACAAATCGACCATATTGGCATTGCCGTGCGCGACCTGGATGTCGCGTCCGAATACTATGAGCGCGCCCTGGGGCTCAGCTGTGAGGGGCGCGAAGAAGTTCCCTCGCAAAAGGTAAAAACCGCGTTTTTCAAAACGGGCGGCGTGCACATTGAATTGCTGGAACCCATGGGTGAGGACAGCCCGATCGCGAAATTTCTGGAAAAGAGCGGCGAGGGCATTCACCATATTGCCTTTCGAGTGGACGATGTTGAAGCGCAGCTGAAGCACGCGTCGGACGCGGGGGTTCGTCTGATTCATGAAGTCCCGGTTGACGGCGCTTCGGACAAGCTGGTTGCATTTCTTCATCCCAAGTCGACTCATGGAGTGCTGACGGAATTTTGTCAGCCAAAACATGAATCGGACGCGCATTAACAAAAGATAAAAACAACGGAGAAGCTATTTATGGCCATTGATCCAGAACGATTGAGAGAACTGAAGGAGCGGCGTGAAACCGCGCGCAAAGCCGGCGGCGAAGACAAGATTGCCAAACGGCACGAACAAGGCCTGCTGACGGCGCGCGAGCGATTGGAAGCTTTTTTCCAGGAAGGGACGTTCCAGGAGTTTGGCATGCATGCCGAACACGCCTGCACCCGGTTTGGCATGGCGAACAAGTCTTTGCCCTATGACGGGGTGGTTTGCGGCACGGGGCTTGTCGATGGCCGGCCGGTGGCGGCATACGCGCACGACTTTACGGTCGGGGGCGGCGCGCTCGGCAGGATCCACGCGAAAAAAATCTGCGATCTGATGGATTTCGCGCACGAAGCGGGCATCCCGGTAGTCGGGGTGAATGATTCGGGCGGCGCTCGAATCCAGGAGGGCGTGGATTCGCTCAGCGGCTACGGTCAGGTGTTTTTCAAAAACGTGTTGCTCTCGGGCGTGGTCCCGCAGGTGGCCGTGATCGCGGGGCCCTGTGCGGGAGGCGCCGCTTATTCGCCGGCACTAACCGATTTTCTCATCATGACCCGTGAGAACGCCAATATGTTCATTTGCGGGCCCGGCGTCATTAAATCCGCTACGGGGGAGAATGCCGAACTTGAACAATTCGCCTCGGCCGCCGCTCATGCGAGTGTTTCCGGCAATATCCATCTTGTCGCGGACGATGACCGCCATGCGATGGAGCTGACAGCGGAGCTGCTGTCCTATCTTCCGAGCAACAACCTGAATGACCCGCCGCACCAATTGGTGGATCTCAATCTCGCTTCCGATCCCGGGATGAATGAACTCGTGCCGGCTTCGGCGCAGGAGGGTCTGGACACGGAGGCGGTGATCGAACGTCTGGTGGATCCCGACAGCTTTTTCGAGATCATGCCGGATTTCGCGGCTAATCTGATTGTCGGGTTTGCCCGCATACAGGGTGTCGTTGTCGGGATCGTGGCCAACAACCCGCTGGTAAAAGCCGGCACCCTCGACATCAACAGTTCCGACAAGGGGGCCCGTTTCATCCGGACCTGCAATATTTACAACATCCCGCTCGTTTCAATGGTGGATGTGCCCGGTTTCATGCCGGGTCTCGAGCAAGAACGCGGCGGCATCATCCGCCACGGGGCGAAAATGCTGTTTGCCTACGCGGCATCCACGGTCCCGAAGGTCACGCTTATCATGCGCAAGGCCTACGGCGGCGCGTATCTGGCGATGTGTTCCGCCGACATGGGGGCGGACATGGTCTTTGCCTGGCCGACGGCGGAAATCGCTGTGATGGGCGCCCAAGGAGCGGTCGGCATTCTCTTCCGCAAGGAAATCGAAGAGGCGGAGGATCCGAAAAAGCGGAAGGACGAACTGTGCGAGGAATACCGCAACGAATTTTCCTCGCCCTATCAGGCTGCCGCCAACGCAATGATCACGGATGTAATCGAACCCGCGCAAACGCGTGCTTCGATCGCGCTTGCTCTTCGCAATACTTTGAGTAAACGGGATACACGTCCTCCTAAAAAGCACGGCAATATTCCGCTTTAAAGCACAGCTTGATTCATATGTTCGCTTTTTCCATTCTGCAAACAAACCCCGTGGTCCTGGCTCAGGCCGGTGCGACGGGAGAAGGGACGTTTGAGGGCGCCGGCATCGTTCTGGTCGGTTTCCTCTTTGTCATCATTGTATTGGCGATGCTTGCGCTTGTGACCGCCGGTATCGGAGCGTTTTTCTCGGGCTACGCGGCGCGCGAAAGCAGAAAAGCCGCAGAGGGCGCGGTGACCGCTGAAACGGAAGCTCCGGCAGCCGATGCCGGCGGCGAGGGGATCGATGTCAAAGACCCGGAGGTGCTCGCCGTGATCGCCGCTGCCGTACACACCGTCTTTGCCGAGCGCCCGCATCGCGTGGTCACCGTCCGTACTCCCTCTTTGGGCTGGGCGGAAGAAGGCCGCCGCCAGATATTTTCATCGCATCGACTGCGATAAGCCGGTCGAAAGATTCGGCTGCCTAATGAAACTTTAACTGTAAAAACAAAATCATGAAACGTTTAAGAATTAATGTGGAAGGGAAGAGCTACGACGTGGAAGTCGAACTTCTGGACGAAGGAACAGCCGAGGGAGCTGCCGCTCCGGTCGCTCCGGCCCGGAGCAAGCGCAGGACCGGCCCGTCGCAGCCTCCGCCGCCTCCCGCACAAAAGCCGGCGCCTTCCGCGGGCGTTGCAGAAGATGGCGCCGTGGGCAGCCCGCTTGCGGCCGTCGTCGTTTCGGTGGACGTAGCCGAAGGCGACAAGGTCGAAGAAGGCCAGAAACTGGTCACGCTGGAAGCCATGAAAATGAACACCATCGTTTCCGCCCCGGCTGCGGGAACCGTCGCGTCAATTCTTGTCAAACCGGGCGATGGCGTCGAAGAGGGGCAGCCGCTGATAAAAGTCACCTAGTCCTTTTGCCGTCGCACCACATAATCACCTTGGGCCTCAAACCATCCGGCAAACAATGAACGCCGCAACACGCGGCTGACCAGGAAAAATAGAACAGAATGAAGCAGCGTCACAAAATATGACGCAAGCTTCCCGCGAAACGTTACTATATGGAAATTCTTGAACAACTCTACCAGAATACGGGCTTCGCGCATCTGGATTGGCGCATGCTGGCAATGTGGGGCGTGGTCGTCGTACTGCTCTACCTCGGGGTTTACAAAAAGTTCGAACCGCTGCTCCTCGTGCCGATCGCATTCGGAGCCATGCTTGCGAATTTACCGACAGAGGGGCTGATTAACCAGCCCGCCGGCATTGTCCGCAGCCCGGTGGAGGGCTCCGTTGTATATGCTCCGGTTGCCGAGGGCGATGACGTTCAAATCAATCCGATTGAACGCATCAAGCCAGAGACGGTGGGCGATTTGGACAAAGAAACCCTGCAACAGCTGCTGGACGGAAAGCATGTATCGGGCTTCGGCAAGCATGCCTTGCTATATGTTTTCCGGGATGCCGGTCACAAAAAAGGAACCGATGCCGATACGGTTGAGATCAATGACGTGGAACTACAGCCTTCCGACCGCCTGATCTGGGCCGCCTCCAGTGGCCGACTGGTCAGCAGCAACGTCGACCCGGGCGATCATGTCATTGCAGGCGACCGGCTCGGGGAATTGCACAGCGAACACACAGGGGGTTTGTTCCACTACATCAAAATGGGCGTCGTTCTGGAGATATTCCCGCCCCTCATCTTTTTCGGGGTCGGGGCGCTGACCGATTTCGGACCGCTCATTGCGAATCCCAGGGTGCTCCTTCTTGGAGCGGCCGCCCAGTTCGGTGTCTTTGGCACGTTTTTCGGAGCACGGATCTTTGGTTTCAGCAACGAAGCTTCGGGCGCGATCGGCATTATCGGAGGAGCCGACGGGCCCACTTCCATCTTCCTGGCCAATGCGCTCGCACCGGAGTTGCTCGCCCCGATCGCGGTCGCCGCTTACAGCTACATGGCGCTGGTACCAGTGATTCAGCCTCCCATTATGCGGGCTCTTACCACAAACGGCGAGCGTCGCATCCGCATGCGAAGCCTCCGCACGGTCGGTCGTTTGGAAAAGCTTATTTTCGCAGTCGCCGTGGCCGGGGTCTCCATTATACTTGTGCCGGCGGCCTCCCCTCTGATTGGCATGCTGATGTTCGGAAATTTCCTGCGCGAATGCAAGGTGACGGAACGACTGAACAAAGCCGCTCAGAATGAACTGATCAACGTGGTTACGATTTTCCTTGGCTCGAGTGTCGGGATCACGATGACGGGTGACCGCTTCTTGCGGGGGGAAACCATCGGCATCCTTGTCCTGGGCGTCGCCGCTTTCGGGCTGGCCACGGCCTGCGGGGTGCTCATGGCGAAACTGATGAATCTTTTTTCAAAGAACAAAATCAATCCACTGATCGGATCGGCCGGCGTGAGCGCCGTGCCCATGGCCTCGCGGGTCAGCCAGGTGGAAGGTCAACGGGCCGACCCCAACAATCATCTTCTCATGCATGCGATGGGGCCCAATGTGGCGGGAGTGATCGGGACGGCCCTCGTCGCGGGATATTTCCTGACTATTTTGTCAACCGCCCATTAATCGGGGGAGCGCCTTTTCCAATCGAATGCATTAAACAAATATCATGTCGAAAACAACCAAGTATCCTACCTTAACAGCGGATGAAGCCGCCGAGCTTATTATGAACGGCACCACGATCGGTTTCAGTGGATTTACTCCCGCCGGCGCGACCAAAACAATTCCCCGCGCCATCGCCCGCCGCGCCGAAGCCGAGCACGCGGCCGGGCGCGAATACCGGATCGGAGTGGTGACCGGTGCTTCCACCGGCGAGAGCCTGGATGGAGAACTGGCCCGTGCTGAGGCGGTGCTTTTTCGAACGCCTTACCAGAGCGACAAATATCTGCGGGCCGCGATCAACACGGGAAAGATCCATTTCTTTGACATGCACCTATCCTTGCTACCCCAAGCCGTGCGCTATGGGGTGCTGGGGGATTTCAGTTACGCGGTGATCGAAGCGTCCTCTGTCAGTGAAACGGGCGAAATCACCCTCACGACCAGTGTGGGGGCAAGCAATACCTTTTGCCATGTAGCGGACAAGATACTGATTGAATTAAACAGCGAACACCCGCCGGAATTAAAGGGGTTGCATGACATCTACGAACCCGCGGACCCCCCAAACCGCATGGAGATTCCGGTTTACGGCTGTGCGGACCGAATCGGCTCGCCCGTGCTCAAAGTGGATCCTTCGAAAATCGCAGGCATAGTTCATTCGAGTGAACCGGATGAAGTCAACGCATTCAAAGAAAGTGACGCCATCACTCAGAAAATCGGCGAAAACGTCGCGGGATTCCTGGCGGATGAATTGAAAGCCGGCCGCATACCGAAAGGGTTTTTGCCCATTCAATCCGGGGTCGGGAATATTGCGAATGCCGTGCTCAGCGCACTCGGCGGAAACGAAGCAATTCCGGCCTTCGAGATGTATTCCGAAGTCATACAGGACAGCGTCATCGCCCTCATGCGGGATGAATCCATTCGTTTTGCCAGCGCAACTTCCCTTACCCTGTCACCGGAGGTCCTGAAAAAAGTGTACCAGGACTTGCCCTTCTTCAAAGAACGTATGGTCCTCCGCCCGCAGGAGATTTCAAATCATCCCGAAGTGGTGCGCCGGCTCGGCATCATTTCCATCAATACCGCGATCGAAGTTGATATCTGGGGTAATGTGAATTCCACTCACGTAATGGGGAAGGACCTGATGAATGGTATCGGGGGATCCGGTGATTTTACCAGGAACGCGTATATTTCGATATTCACCTGCCCTTCGATCGCAAAGGGTGGCGCCATAAGTACGATTGTTCCAATGGTCTCTCACCTTGACCACAACGAGCACAGCGTGCAGGCGATCGTAACCGAGCAAGGGGTTGCTGACTTGCGTGGCAAAGATCCCCTGCAGCGGGCGCGTGACATTGTTGACAACTGCGCCCATCCGGAATACCGGGATCAGTTGCATGCCTATTTCGAGAATGCAAAGTCAGGACATACACCGCAGACCTTGGGTTCGGTCTTTGCCATGCACCAGGCCTTCATGGAGAAAAAAGACATGCGCGGGGTCACTTGGTGAAGTGAGAAGGAGCCGACAGTGAAACAGGCTGCGCAAGACCCTGACTTGGACGTGCTTATCGAAGGGGTGCGCTGCAATGACCGCGGACGTCTTGCGCGAGCGATCACTCTGGTCGAAAGCCGGGCCCCCCGTCACCGTCCCCTGGCCGGAGAACTCCTACGGCAACTCCTGCCGGAAACCGGGCATTCGATTCGGATTGGGCTTACCGGCGTGCCGGGATCCGGAAAAAGCACTTTTATCGAAGCTTTTGGTCAATACCTGTGCAACAAGGGCCACAAGGTGGCGGTCCTGGCGGTTGATCCCACAAGTTCCCGGTCCGGAGGCAGCATCCTCGGTGACAAAACCCGCATGGAAGCCCTCGCCGGAAACCCGAACGCATTTATTCGGCCTTCGCCATCCGGTTCCACTTCCGGCGGCGTAGCGGCACGTACCCGGGAAGCATTGCTGCTGTGCGAAGCGGCCGGGTATGATGTAATTTTGGTCGAGACGGTTGGCGTCGGGCAGGGCGAAACGGCCGTCCGAACAATGACCGATTTTTTCCTGCTTCTGCAGATCGCCGGCGCCGGTGACGAACTGCAGGGGATCAAGAAGGGGGTCATTGAACTGGCCGACGCGATCCTTGTAAACAAAGCGGACGGCGACAACCGCACGAAGGCGGACTATGCGCGCGGGGAATATGATCGCGTGCTGCACTATTTGGAACCTTTTACACCGGAGTGGAAACCGAAGGCGCTGACATGCTCCGCTCTGGAAGGCGTGGGAATGGAATCGGCATGGGAACTCGTGCAGGAATTCAAGGAAACCACCGTGGCTGCCGGTGTGTTTGAACGACGCAGACGCGAACAGAATGTCGATTGGCTCCGTTCGCTTCTTCACCAGCGTGTGTTGGAGCGTTTTCAAGCCGAGCACGCTGCGCAAATGCAGGAGATTGAACAAGCGGTTGCTTCCGGAGAAATGCCGGTCTCCATGGCCGTGGAGCAATTGCTGGGGTAACCGGCGCAACGGCTGCGCAGTTGATTGCGGATGACCTTCCGGCTCCAATTGCGCTGGCAGACGCCATCGGCTGTGTTCTCGCCAAGCCCGTCCGTGCGCCGGAGGATCAACCGGCCTTTGACCGCAGCGCGGTCGACGGTTACGTGGTAGCAGGCGCCTCCGACAAAGAATTGTGGCCATCCGCATTGGCAACCCGCTTCGAATCGCGGCAAGGTTTCGACGGCGCTCGCCCCGGGAAAGCGCTACAATGATCCTAAAAAGATTAGTACAACCACTGATGCACACTGATCCCGCTGAGCGGGACTGATTAGCAATGGGTTAGCGATTTTTACCGCT
>JBKGYB010000032.1:0-12830 GCA_046546295.1 Opitutales bacterium
CCCTTCCCCGAAGCTGGGGAACAACCCCGGGGGAAGGGACTTCAGAGCGCTTTTTTCAACTTCCTGGAAGTGTGCGCTGACAAATAAGGCGAAGCGAACTCAAAGCGCCTGATTGGGCCACTTCCCGGGAGCGTCGGACGGGACTTCCTCCCCGAGTTGCGGAAGCGGGTGACATTCCACTTCAGGGCGTCACCAAAAAAACCGCCGCGCCCCGGGCGCGGCGGTTGGTAGAACAGGAGATGCGTCCCGACCCGGATCTAGGCGCGGCGCCGGCGAAGGGCCACCCAAGCCAGACCAAGCATGCCGGCGAGGAGCGCGTAGGAGCCGGGCTCGGGGACGGCGGATGCGGTGACATTATCGAAAATGTAACCGTCATCAGCGCCATCGATGTCGGCGCGAACCCTGAGCTGGAAATCGGTCTCTGTGCCAATCGCTACTGACGAGCCAAGAGAAATGGTTTGAGCTGTCTTAGTAATTATTGTCGTTCCATCAGTATTATCCCCTTCAAAACCAGTGCTGTAGATATCAGTAAATGAAGCCCCGCTGTCCAATGAGTAGGCAAACGAAACGCCTTCACTGCTAAAGTTTGCACCTTTGTTCGTTAAGCGAATATCAAATGAAATATCAGATATTTCCGTGTGCCCCGAAACATCAACGACGGGCGAAAACCAGTCGGCTACGCCACCCATATCCTGTCCGACGAATTCGTCATCGATGACTCTCCAGTCGTTTGTGGTTTTATCTGCATCCAAGCCGGCATTAGTTATGTCGATCGACCAATCAACCTGGGAGGTGTCCTCTGTGATACCGTCGTTGCTATTGCCGTAAGCTCCTTGGTCGTCTTGATCGGTGAAATCCTCGAAGTAGAACTGCCCGTGGGCAGCGCCAGCGAGTCCCAGGCCGGAAGCCAGAGCGAGCAGTATGAGTTTTTTTGTATTTTTCATATTATGTATTTTGTGCTTTTTTGTGTGTTTTCTGTCTTTTGGCGTGGCGACAGTGGCGTCACCGGAAGAAAGAATATCAAAGATTCGTTACACAAAAAAGACTTAAACGTTGCTATTGAGAGTTATTTTCGGTTTTTTGTTTTTGGTTTCAGCCATTGGGAAAGCTGGTGTGGGGTCTTCAAAAGCTGACATTATACGACTTCGTTGGGTTTGTCGCGTGACGCTTGATTTCAGGAAGCATTTGAGCGCTCCCGATCTTCCAAACATAGAGTTTCAGGACGAGATCATGCTCGGCGATTCAGGCTCCGATTGGTGCGAGCAAAGCGGCGCCGGCCGACATGATCATGCGATCGTCGAGGCTGTTAAGCGCCAAAAGCGCGGCTCCATAATCCTACATTCCGCAGTTGAACCACTGATGAACACTGATCATTAACGACTTATGGATATTGGGCCTTTCGCCGAACAGGCGAAGCGGTAAAAGTCGCTAACCCTTTGCTAATCAGTCCCGCTCAGCGGGATCAGTGGTTGTACTAATCTTTTTAGGATAATAGCCTACTCCTCCGCTTCGAGCTCGGCGAAGCGCATGACTTCGCCAATCGTTGTGCGCCCGGCTTTGACATGCTCCCAGCCGCTTTGCATGAGGGTGCGCATGCCTTGTTTAATCCCGGTTTGACGAATCGTACGGGAAGCCGCGCGCTGGACGATGTGCTCGTGGATTTCTTCACTTACGTTGAGGATCTCAAAGAGGCCCACGCGTCCCCGAAAACCGATTTTCCTGCAATAATCGCAACCGCCGGCTTCGTGGGCAAGGCGCGCGTGTGCGGTCTCGGAGCGGTCGATCCCCATGGTCGCCAGGCAACTCTCCACGTAATGCGGGTCGTATTCGGCGGGGCGCGCGCAATTGGGGCAGAGTCGACGGACAAGGCGTTGAGCGACGATCATTTCGACGGAGGAAGCGATGAGGAAGGGCTCGATCTCCATGTCGATCAGGCGGGTGAGGGCGCCGGGGGCGTCGTTGGTGTGCAGGGTGCTGAGCACGAGGTGGCCGGTCAGGGAGGCGCGGATCGCAATGTCCGCCGTATCACGGTCGCGAATTTCGCCGACCATAATGACATCCGGATCCTGACGGAGGACGGAGCGCAGGGAATTGGCAAAAGTAAGGCCGATTTCGGGGTGTACCTGGGTTTGATTGACGCCGGGCACTTCGTATTCGACGGGATCTTCGACCGTGATGATCCGGCGTTCGGGCTTGTTGATGAGCCGTATAAAAGCGGTCAATGAAGTGGATTTGCCGGAACCCGTGGGGCCGGTGACCAGTATGATGCCATGCGGGGAGGTGATGGCGCGTTCGAGTTTGCGCTCCTCGTCGGGCGCGAGCCCGAGTTCCTGCATGCTCAGCGGCCTCGATTTCTGGTTGAGCAAGCGCAGGCTGACACTTTCCCCGTACATTGTTGGAAAAGTCGAGATACGTATGTCGAGTTCCGCATCGCCCGCTCCGAAATTAATGCGCCCGTCCTGAGGACGGCGTTTTTCGGAGATGTTGAGCTTCGCCATGATTTTCAGGCGCGAAATAATCGCGCCCTGAAAGCGGATCAGGTTGTCGGGGACTCGAATGGGGATCAATTCCCCGTCGATGCGGTAACGAATCTGAAGCGCATCCCGGAGGGGCTCGAAATGAATGTCGGTTGCGCGGTCGGTGACGGCTTTGTGGACCACTTCGTTGACGAAGCGTATGACCGCTGCGTCTTCGTCCTCATCTTCCCCGGCTTCCTTCGTGTCGTCATCCGTAACAATGTCGGACTCATCGAGCGAACCCGCGCCCACGCCAAAGCGCTGGGTGATGGTTTGAGTGACCTGTTCCGGGTCGCCCAGATACCACTCCGGACGGCGTCCGCTGAGCGCGTAGATCCAACGTTCCATTTTATGATCGGGCGGCCAGCAAGTGACCAGGAGAAGGGGGCCTGCGTTGTCCCGGGCGGACTCCGGAGCCTCGTGGTCATTTTGCGGTTCTCCGTTCTCGCCGGTCCCCGGCTTGCGGACAGGGATGCACTGGTACTCGTGGATTAAGCGCAGGGGCAGCGTGCCGGCGGGGTTTTCCACCGGTTGAATTTCGTTGAGAACGGGCAGGCCGGCGAGTTCGGCGACTTCCGCGACAATTTCGCGCGGGGGGCGGTTTCGCAGGTTGGCGATGTGCGCAATTCTTTCCGACCGTGGAAGCGCTTCAACGGCACGTCGTTGTTCATCTTCAAGCTCGTGGTAGAGCGAGTCGAGTTGCTGTATGGGGGCGGTGGGCATCAGGATATTCCGGGAATCAATCCATATTATCCCAGTAGTCTTCGCCGTAGTCGAAGAAAATTTCTTCACCCGGTTCGATGGATTGGATGGCTTCGAAACGGGCGGTTTTCCAGCGGGTGGAGACAACCAGGAAGGCGTTCGGTTGGTTGCTGTGATTGATATAGCGCGTATAGTTCGCTTTTGGTCCTTCGCCTACGATGATATGGGTGCGGCAAACCCAGAGGATATAGGCCGAAAACGGACGGTCGGGCGAGTAAAATTCTTTTTCGGATATGACTTCGCCGGTATAGTAACCGATTGTATCGTCGGGCTCAATATGAACTTTTGAAAAGAGGCCCCGTCCGGCCCCTTTGATGGTGGATGGGCGGATAGCAAAGGCTTCGGCTGTCCAGGTTTTCGGTTTTGTTGTCATTCAAGTTCTCTCTCCACAGGACTACACTAAAAAGAAATGATCACCAAGAAAGTGAAACTCGACAAGTCCGGATTTCCAAGTATATTTCGTTAGAGAACTGAAGGAAGATGGGTTGCCATAACATTGAGGTCTTCGCTCTTACGGCGTATATTGCAGAGTCAGTAGTTCGTTGACCCAGCGGCGGTGGGGACCGGAGAGCGTAACGGTATCCAGTTCCTCAATGGAGATCCAGCGCAGGTTCCGGGTTTTCTTAATTTTGTTCGCGTGCTCGGCGCGAGGCCACAGGGCGTGGATGTGTTCGCGTATGCGGTAGCGCGTGATCGAGCGGACCTTGGTGGTAATGTGCGAACCGGTCGGAACATCATTCGGCAGGTGGCGTTTTTCGGGCAGCTCGTATTGTCCAGCCAGCCGGGCGGCGTTGTCGGGTATGCGGTGCAGAAGGATGCGGCCGTTGTCCAGCGCCCAGAGGCGTGTTGTTTCGATGTGTTCCGTTGCCCGACGTTCAATGCGGGGCAGTTCGGCGGCTGTTCCGCTGGCTGCCGCCGCGCAAAAGCGCCGCGCCGGACATGCTTTACAGCGGGGGTTGCGCTTGAGGCAGAGGGTGGCGCCCAGCTCCATCATCGCTTGGTTGTGAGCGCCGGGATCTTCCCGGTCGAGCAGTGCTTCGGCGGTCGGAGTGAAAGCCTTCAAGGCCGCGGCGTTGCTTTTAAAGCTTCGTTGCTCGTTGGTCAGCCGTGCAAGTATCCGGACCACATTGCCATCCACAACCGCGCTTGGATAGTTTTGGGCGATGGAGCTGATGGCGGATGCGGTATAGGGGCCCACGCCCGGAAGCGCGCGCCACGCTTCCGCTGAGGCGGGTGACTGCGCAAGCGTGACATAGATACGGGCGAGCTTGTGCAGGTTCCGGGCACGCGTGTAGTAACCCAGGCCTTCCCAGTGCTTGAGCACGTCTTCCGGGCTCGCCTCGGCGAGGCTTTGAAAATCGGGAAAACGCGTCATCCAGCGTTCGAAATGCGGCAACATGGTTGCGACCTGTGTCTGCTGGAGCATGAATTCAGAGACAACCGTGCGATAGAGGGAGGGATCGCTGCGCCATGGCAGCGCTCGGGCGTTCCGTGTGTACCATTTGGCGAGGGCGCGACGAAACGCTTCGGGCTGGGACAACGGATTCATCTCAAAACGGGTGGCAACGGACAGTGTTGCCATATCGCGATCAAGCTCCACCGAGATGCAAACAAAAAATCGGAATCCATTTGCATTTTCTTATAAATTTCGTAAGAATGCTTATAAAGATAGAGGAGAGCTTCCGGCGGGAGGCTGAGAATTGGGCGCGATCCGTCCATAGATCCTTTGAACCTGATGCGTGTTAACACCGTCGGAGGGATTATCGAACAGTGCCGGGCAAAGAGGCAGGCGATTTTTTCCAAAGCGGGTTGGGCGCATCGCCAATAAAACAAAGCCATGCCCGAAGAAACTGCAAAGCCCACATCCGCTCCACAATCGCAACACGCATTGTTCGATTATTCGAAGCGTGTTTATATCACCGGTTCCCGTCCGGACATCCGTGTTCCCATGCGGGAAATTCCGCTTTCGCCGACTTCCCTGCCCGAAGGGGGCGTTTTGGAAAACGCTCCCGTCCGGGTCTACGATACCTCAGGCGCATTCGGGGATGCCTCGTATCATGCCGACCCGAAAAAGGGGTTGCCCCGGACGCGGGAAGCATGGATCGACGAACGCGGCGACACCGAGAGCTATGAGGGGCGTCGCCCGAAGCCGCAGGATGACGGCTATCTTTCCGACTCGCATCGTAAATCGGCTCTTAAAAAGGCGGATGCAGGCGAGGGCATTGAGTTTGAAAACAATCCTCCCTTGCAACGCCGGGCCAGGGATGGAAAACGCGTGACACAACTCCACTACGCAAGAAAAGGAATCATCACGCCCGAAATGGAGTTTGTCGCGATTCGCGAAAACATGAAGCTGCAATCCACCCGGGAGGCGGTCGAAATGTCCGCGCAAGGGGCGACGAACGCATTGCGCCGGCAACACCCGGGCAACAGCTTTGGCGCGGCGATTCCGGATGAAATCACGCCGGAGTTCGTGCGGTCCGAAGTGGCCCGGGGACGCGCCATCATACCTGCCAATATCAACCATCCCGAATTGGAGCCAATGGTGATCGGGCGCAATTTTCTGGTCAAAATCAACACCAATATCGGCAATTCCGCAGTCACTTCGTCCATTACGGAAGAAGTCGAGAAAATGCGCTGGTCGGTGAAGTGGGGCGGCGATACCCTGATGGATCTGTCGACGGGAAAGAACATACACCAGACGCGTGAATGGATACTGCGCAATTGTCCGGTTCCAGTGGGCACGGTGCCGATTTACCAGGCGCTGGAGAAGGTGAACGGCAAGGCGGAAGAACTCAGCTGGGACATTTTCCGCGACACCCTGATCGAACAAGCGGAGCAGGGCGTGGATTATTTCACGATCCATGCGGGCGTGTTGTTGCGCTATGTGCCGATGACCGCCAATCGCATGACGGGCATTGTCAGTCGCGGCGGATCGATTCTCGCGAAGTGGTGCCTTGCTCACCACAAGGAGAACTTCCTCTATACGCATTGGGATGAGATATGCGAAATAATGGCGGCCTATGATATCTCCTTCTCGATCGGAGACGGCCTGCGACCGGGCTCGATCGCGGATGCAAATGACGAAGCCCAGTTTGCGGAACTCAAGACCCAGGGCGAACTGAACCGGCGCGCATGGGAGTTCGACGTGCAAGTCATGAACGAAGGGCCGGGCCATGTGCCGATGCATATGATCGAGGAAAACATGCAAAAGCAATTGGAGTGGTGCGACGAGGCGCCGTTCTACACGCTCGGCCCGTTAACGACCGATGTGGCGCCCGGCTACGACCATATTACAAGCGGCATCGGCGCGGCCATGATCGGATGGTACGGCACCGCCATGCTTTGTTATGTGACCCCGAAAGAACACCTTGGGCTGCCGAACAAGGATGATGTGCGGGAAGGCGTGGTCACCTATAAAATCGCGGCTCACGCGGCCGACCTTGCGAAGGGGCACCCGGGCGCGCAATACCGCGACAACGCGTTGTCGAAAGCACGGTTCGAGTTCCGCTGGGAGGACCAGTTCAATCTCGCGCTTGATCCGGAAAAGGCGCGAAGCTATCACGACGAAACCCTGCCCCAGGATGCGGCGAAGACGGCGCATTTCTGCTCGATGTGCGGACCAAACTTCTGCTCGATGAAAATCACCGAAGATGTTCGGCGCTATGCAAAAGAACGCGGGATGGACGTCGAGTCCGCGCTTGAGGAAGGAATGAAGGAAAAAGCCGCCGAGTTCATGGAAAAGGGCGGCGAGGTCTATGTGGAGAAAACTTGATGATGCAGGTGATTGTAAATAACGAACCCCGGCAGGCGGAGGACCGTTCAACGGTTGCGCGCCTGCTTGAACAACTCGACCGGAAGAAGAGCAAGGGCTTGGCGGTCGCGGTCAACGGCAAGGTCGTTGCCGCGCGCGACTGGCCGGAACACGCTCTTTCTGAAGGCGATGAAGTATTACTCATTCAATCCACGCAAGGCGGATAATGCTTGAGCTGCTTGCCATATCAGCACCGCATCACTTGCCCGACGAGCCGGCTTGGATCGAGCGCTTGCTTCGGCGCGGGCTGAGCCGCTACCACGTGCGCAAGCCCGCCTGGCCCGAGGCCCGCTTAAGGGAACTTGTCGCGGCCATCCCGGAAGAACTGCGCGCACGGATCGTGCTCCACCAGCACCATGGGCTGGTGTCCGAATTGGGCCTCGGAGGCCGCCATGTAAAGGACGGGCCCGCGGATAGCGTTGCAGCGGCTTTTTATTCCGCCGACGCCGATGGCAGTAGTACGATTAGTCGGTCCCTGCATGCAATTGATACACTCGAGACGGAGCTGCGGGGTTGGGATTATATAATTCTGAGTCCGGTGTTTCCTTCGATCTCGAAACAAGGATACCGCCCGCGCTGGACCATCGATGATGTCAAACGGGAAGTGGGGGGACGCAACCGCAACAACGGCGGCAAGATTTACGCGCTCGGTGGCATTGATTCAGGCAATGTTGGCTGCTGCGGAAGTCTGGGGTTTGATGGCGCCGTTTTGCACGGGGCGCTCTGGCAAAGCTCGAACCCTGTGGATGCATTTGAACAAATCAAGGAGGCAGCCGCATGAAATTTCCTAATATCCAATGCCTGACGCTGGACGATGTTGGGCGTTCGCACGTGGAACAGGTGCATGAGCTCTGCCGTGCCGGCGCGGAATGGATTCAATTGCGCATGAAACAGGCATCCGACGCCGATGTCGCGGACGCTGTGCGCGAATGCCTGCCCCTGTGTCGAGCATCCGGGGCGCGTCTCATTCTGAACGACCGGGTGCAAATTGCCCTGGATGCGGGAGCCGACGGCGTGCATCTGGGCAAAGACGACATGCCCTGGCAGGAGGCGCGCAGTCTGGCGGGAGATCGCCTGCTGATCGGCGGGACCGTCAATTCGGAGGACGACGCGGATGCCGCACGGGACAGCGCTTGCCTGGACTACGCCGGTGTCGGCCCGTTTCGTTTTACCGGGACCAAAAAGAAACTGGCCCCCGTGCTGACGGCATCGCAGTGGCGCAATATACTCCGTAAATTGGCGCCGTTGCCGTGCTATGCGATCGGGGGCATTCGGCCGGAGGATTTGCGGCAGCTGCGCGGGTTCGGGGTGCACGGCGTGGCGGTGTCCTCGATCTTGATGGCGGGCGCTTCCGTTGAGGAAAATTACAAAGCACTGGTGGAAGAATGGAGCAAATTGAGTTCCGTAATGATGCAGGGAGGAAAAAAATGAGTATGAACAAGGAATTGGAAATAGCGGGCCGAAATCTGGCCTCACGTCTTTTCGTTGGGACCGGTAAGTTCGGCTCCGGCGAAGTCATGCGCGCGAGTATCCGCGCGAGCGGCAGTCAACTGGTTACGATGGCCATGCGACGGGTGCAGCTGGACGGGCAGGATGATGGAATCATGGACTATATCGACCGGGAGCAGTGCGCGTTGTTGCCCAACACCTCGGGGGTCCGCGACGCGAATGAAGCGGTCTTTGCGGCGGAACTCGCGCGTGAGGCGCTTGAGACGAACTGGGTGAAACTCGAAATACACCCTGATCCGAAATACTTGATGCCGGACCCGATTGAGACCTTGAAGGCGACGGAGGAACTTGTGGCAAAGGGCTTTGTGGTGCTGCCCTATGTGCACGCCGACCCCGTGCTTTGCAAGCGCCTGGAAGACGCCGGCGCCGCGGCCGTCATGCCGCTGGCTTCGCCGATCGGCAGCAACCAGGGGCTGGAAGCAAGGCGCTTTATCGAGATCATTATCGCGCAGAGCACCGTACCCGTCGTCGTGGACGCCGGTCTTGGGTTGCCTTCCCATGCGGCGGACGCGATGGAAATGGGCGCGGATGCCGTCCTTGTGAACACGGCAATGGCTACCGCGAACGACCCGGTGGCGATGAGCATGGCGTTCAAACTTGCGGTCGAAGCGGGGCGCGCCGCGTTCGAAGCCGGGCGTCGCGCGCCCACGCGGGAAGCTTCGCCGTCGTCGCCGTTAACCGCATTTCTGGATGCCTGAAGCGGGAGGAATTCTGAGATGAGCTTTGTAGACGTGTACAATTCAATGCCCTGGGAAGAGGCCGATTCGACCGTCCGGGCGAAAACAAAGGACGATGTGGAGCGCGCGCTTTCGCGTCCGACGGGCGCATTGACGCTGCCGGACTTCCAGGCGCTGATATCCGAAGCCGCCGCGCCCTATCTCGAGGACATGGCGCGGTTAAGTCACGAGCGCACGGTGGAGCGTTTCGGCTACACGCAGCAATTGTTTGCGCCGGTCTATTTGTCCAATGTATGCAGCAATATCTGCACCTACTGTGGATTCAGCGCGAACAATCGCATTCCCCGCAAGATTCTGAGTGAAGCTGAAATTGTACGGGAGCTGGATGCGGTGAAAGCGTTGGGCATGGATCATGTGCTGTTAGTGACGGGTGAAGCGAACCGCGTGGTTGGAGTTCCCTATTTGCGCCGGGCCTTGGAGCTGGCGCGCGAGCGCTTTTCGAGTCTGTCGATCGAAGTACAGCCCCTCGACCAGGAGAATTACGAAGAGCTGATGCAGGCCGGGTTGAGCACGGTGTATGTTTATCAGGAGACGTATAACCGCGAATCCTATGCCGAGTATCACCAGCGGGGCATGAAGCGGAATTGCGAGTACCGGCTGGAAACCCCGGACCGGCTGGGGCGCGCGGGCATTAAAAAGATCGGCCTCGGAGCGCTGTACGGCTTGGACGACTGGCGGGTGGATTCCTTCTATGTTGCCGCGCACCTGCGCTATCTGGAGCAGAGCTATTGGAAGACGCGGTACAGTATATCCTTCCCGCGCATCCGACCGCACGAGGGCGAGTTCACCCCGAAGTCGGTCATGACGGACCGCGATCTCGTGCAGGCAATCTGCGCCTACCGGTTGTTCAGTCCGGAGGTGGAGCTTTCCCTCTCCACGCGCGAGAGCGAGCATTTTCGCAACCACGCCCACCGTCTGGGCATCACCTCCATGAGCGCCGGCTCGAAGACAAATCCGGGCGGGTATTCCGTCGAACCACAATCCCTTGAACAGTTTGAAATTGCGGATGAGCGCAGTCCGGAGGAAGTCGAAGCATTCCTGCGCAGCGACGGCTATGAAGCTGTCTTGAAAGACTGGGATCCGACTTATGACGGATTTCAGCGGCAGCCTGAGTTTGTATAATGAGTGGTTTGACCCAAGGGGAAATGGCGCGCTACCAGCGTCACTTGACGCTTCCGGGCTTTGGCGCGGAGGCGCAGGGGAAATTGAAACGCGCCCGTGTTCTGGTGATCGGAGCGGGCGGGCTGGGCTGTCCGGCATTGCAGTATCTCGCGGCGGCCGGAGTGGGCGCGCTCGGCATTATCGACGACGATGTGGTCGCGCGCTCCAATCTGCAAAGGCAGGTGTTGTTTACCGAAGCGGATGTCGGGCGGCTCAAGGCCGAAGTCGCGGCGGAGCGGCTGCGCGCGATGAACCCGCTCATTACATGCCACGCACGGACATGCCGATTGAGCGCGGACAACGCGCTGGAACTTTTCGAGGGCTACGACGTCATTCTTGACGGGTCCGATAATTTTCCGACGCGCTATCTGGTCAACGACGCCTGCGTGCTAACCGGGAAGCCGCTGATTTACGGCGCCATCCATACATTTGAGGGACAGGTCAGTGTGTTCAATTACCGGGGCGGGCCCACTTACCGATGCTTGTTCCCCGAGCCGCCGGATCCGGGGGACGTGCCGAATTGTTCCGAAATCGGCGTGCTGGGCGTCTTGCCGGGGCTGATCGGCGTGATCCAGGCAACGGAGGCGATCAAGTTGCTGACCGACACCGGGGAACCGTTGTCCGGGAAGTTGCTGATGTTGGACGCGCTCACCATGGAGCAGCGCACGGTGCGCTTCGACCGGGCGCCGGAAAACGCGGATGTCCGGGAACTGCGCGAAATCGAATACGTCTGTTCGGTCCCGGCTGCGGACGATTCCGACGAAATAACTCCGGAGGAGTTGCGGGAAAGACTGACGGCCCGGGACAACCTGCAGATCATTGATGTGCGCGAAGATTGGGAGCGCGCGATTTGCAGCATCGAATCGGCGCACTATCCCCTCGGTGAATTACTGGCCGGACGCGCGTCTATGGAATCCAGCGGCTTGTCGAAGAATGCGCCGACCTGTGTTTTTTGCAAAGTCGGAGCGCGCAGCCTCGCCGCGCTTCCCGTCCTGAGGGAGCACTATGGTTTTTCCGACGTCAAGAGTCTGCAAGGCGGTATTAAAGCGTGGGCCGAAAGGGTGGATCCCGAAGCGGCCGTTTATTAAACAGGATGAAAGCCCCCGCATACGTGCTCACGATTTTCGGGTCCGACACTTACGGCGGGGCCGGCATGCGGATGGACAACCGGGGGAATCGGGGAGGCGGGATCTTTTTCCTGTAAATCGAGCGGAGACGTCCTGAAGGCTGCGGATTTCGATTGCCCGCGTCCGACCGAAGGCTTTGGATTGCTCATTCACCAGTCCAGAGATGCCGAAAAAGAAAAAAGCCAAAAAACAAGAGGAAGGGCCGAAAGCGAAGACCAGCTACACCATACAATTGGATGGGGAGCAGATGGACAAGCTTGCGGACCTATTGGAGTCGGATACTTCCGGCGCATGGTTCCACCATGACGTGCCGTATTCACTTTTCGCATTCAAGGGCGAGAAAGTCAACGTGGTGGGCTATCAAAGCGGCAAGCTCGTGGTGCAGGGCAAGAAAACCGAGGATTTTGTCCGGGACGTGCTGGAGGCAAGCATCACGGGGGATCCGCGCCTGGGGTATGATGAGGTGCATCACCCCGAGTGGTTTGAGCCGCATGCCGGATGCGATGAGAGCGGAAAAGGCGATTTGTTCGGTCCTCTGGTGACCGCCTGTGTTGTGGCGGACGGAAATATGGTGCGGCAATGGATTGAAGCGGGCGCCATGGACAGCAAGCGTTTGAGTGACACAAGCATTCTCAAGCTGGATAAAGTCATCCGCGAGACAAAGGGGGTGGTGGTGACCAAGGCATTTGCACGGATGGAGAAGTACAATGCGTTATATCGGAAATTGGGAGGCAATTTGAACCGTCTGCTGGCGTGGTATCACGGCAAGTCCTTGAACGAAGCATTGGACAAGCGCCACGTCCCATGGGGCCTGCTTGACCAGTTCGCAAAGAACACCCCCGTCGATCGCTACATAAACAAGCGGGAGGACTTCACCCTGTACAGCCGCACGCGCGCGGAAGACGACCCCGTGGTTGCGGCGGCTTCCATCGTGGCGCGGGCGATATATGTCAGGGAAATGAAACGCCTGTCAAAGGAAGCGGGAGTGACCTTGACGAAGGGGGCGAGTGGAAAAGTCCGCGAGGAAGCGAAAGCTATCGTTGAGAATATGGGCGCGGATGCGCTTCCGCGTTTTGCAAAGATGCACTTCAAGACAGCCTATGAAGCGCAGGGGCTCGAACCGCCCGAATCATCTTTTCAAAGACGGTAATTGCCCGGGTGTCAGAATAGCCGTCGGATCGCGGGATAAACCCGCTCGCTACAA
>JBKGYB010000033.1:0-12821 GCA_046546295.1 Opitutales bacterium
GGGGGAAATGGGCATGGCGGTGAGGTTATAGACGGGTGGTAATAAATTGCAAGCGTGGTTGGGTGTTCGGGTCGGGGTCGAGCGGTAGTCGGTAGTCGGTAGTCGGTGGTCGGACCGTTGACGAGAGCGGGCGACGAGAGCGGATTACGAGTGGTTTCTCCAACCATCGACTACTGAACACCAAACACCGATTACTGTCCCCTGTCCCCTGTCCCCTGTCCCCTGATCCCTGTCCCCTGATCCCGGGATAAACCCGGTCGCTACGGGCGTCAGGATTCAGCAATCGGCTTTCGGGTCAATAAAGTGGCGGGAGCTTCCAGCTCCCTCGTTTTCAAGGCTTGAGCCCAAGCTGATAACGGGCCTTGGAGCTGGAAGCTCCGGCTACTTTTCTTTTACTCTCCGCCCTGCGGGCCGCTTTGCCTCCGCGCAAGGGACAAGGCCGACGGCCTTTTGGTTGCTGATGCGATTGCGTCCCACAACAGCGGAGGATATGGATTTGATATGCGCCCTTCGGCACCTTCGACCCCTTCGGCACCTTCGGCCCCTTCGACACCTTCGACAAGCTCAGGGCAGGCAAGCTCCCTTCGACAGGCTCAGGATTCAAAAACAGGGCAGGCAGGCTCCCTTCGACAGGCTCAGGGCAGGCCAGGATTCAAAAACAGGGCGGGACGGAGCTCCGGCTGTCCCCTCCTTGGGAAGGCGGGGAGCTTACAACACACACAAAAAGACTCTCCTCTTGGACAAGGAGGAGTCCCCGCAGGGGGAGGTGGTTCGACCCTGCGGCGCCTTGCTGGCCCCGGACTCCGTTTGACACCGCCGGGACCGGTTGGCCGTGGCCTCCGGTGCTACAAGGGCGGGACGCCCTTGCTCCGTAACAGAGCGCTGTGCGGCATTCGGCTCTTCGGCTTACGAGAACGGGCGACGAGAGGGGTTGACGAGTTGTTTTTCGGGATCGGCGCATACCCCGACTACCGAATACCGATCTACGGCGCAGCCGGGCTCTCTCACCATCGCAACAATCGCGGGATAAACCCGCTCCCCTACAAGGATATGGTGGCATCCCGCCTCTTGCCTCTGACATGACTCGTGAATCCTGAGGAATTACGCTTTTTTGGGTCAAAGCCACTCCTCCATGATCTTTAAAAATCCTTCCCGGTCCTCAATGTGCGGGTTATGTCCCGCTTCCGGCAGTTCCTGCGTCTGTAAGTTTGGAAGCCGTCCCCGCATCGCCTCGGCATCGCCCGCCTGGACAAACGCAGGCTTTCCTCCGGTCAACAGAAGGACGGGCCCGTCATACCAGTGATCCTGCAAGAGCGCGTCCATGCGCAGTATCGGGAGATTCGCGTGCAGCGCTTCCAGATGAACCTGCCACTTGTACCCGCCTTCGCCGTCGCGGATAAGATTGGTCAGCAAAAATTGTCGCATCGCCCAATCGGAAATCCGGGGTTCGAGCCAGTCTTCCGCATCCTTCCGGCTTTCTATTTCATCCAGCGGGACGCGCCGCATCGCTTGAATCTCCTTATCGTGGTAGGGCGGATACGCTTTGGCAGCTATATCCACAATGACCAGCTTGCTCGCTTTTTCCGGGCATGCGCAGGCATAGCGCATCGCGACCTTGCCCCCGAGGCTGTGCCCGATGAGCACTGCCTGTTCGAGCCCGTTTTGCTGAAGCATCCGGTCCAAGTCGCCCATCAGCTCCGGCCAGGCCATATCGTCGGCGTGGGGGGAACGCCCATGGTTGCGAAGGTCCGGGGCATAGACATCAAAGCGGGCCTGGAGCCCCTTGGCCACGGTGGTCCAGTTGCGCGAGCTGCCCAGCAAGCCATGTAAAATGACAAGCGGCTGGGCGTCCGGATTCGGGAAATGGCGGAAATGTAATTCAACGGGCATAAGAGATTGTTTGCGTTGTTTTTCTTTGGCTCTTTTTATCATTTGTATGCCCGCTTCCAAGGATCAAACGCTCACTCCGATGATGCAGCAGTATCAGGAGATACGAAAACGTCTCTCGGAGGATACTTTGCTGCTCTTTCGTCTGGGGGATTTCTACGAAATTTTCCTGGAGGACGCGGAGCGCGGCGCGGCGCTGCTCGGTATCACGCTGACCCGCCGCAACGGGATCCCCATGGCGGGAATCCCCTACCACGCCTACGACACCTATATCCAGAAATTGCTCGATCAGGGGGTGAAAGTCGCGATCTGCGACCAGGTGGAAACGCCGAAACCGGGCAAACTGGTCAAACGCGAACTCACGCGGATCATCACGCCGGGCACAAGGCTGGCCGATACCCAGATCGATGCAGAGCGCAACCATTTCCTGCTTGCCCTGGGGCAGGACAAAAGAGGCTTTCACGCGGCGTGGCTCGACTTGACGACCGGGGAGTTCGTTCTGGCTTCCGAGACGCGTCCGGACCGGTTGTTCGCGGTCTTTGAGGGCCTGGATCCGCGCGAACTCGTGGTTCCGGAAAACGCGGCGGCCGAGTGGGCCCGGCAACCGGAAGCGCTGCACGCCTTTAACGCGCTGTACGCGCAACTGTGCGAAAACCGTGCGGTCACCCCCATTCCGGACTACCACTTTGACCCCGCCTCGGGCACTGAGTCGGTCAAGGAGGCGCTCGGGGTGTTGAATCTGGCGGGATTCGGGCTGGATGAAAACCACCCGGCCCTCGGGACCGCCGGCGCGCTGGTCTATTATGCAACCGAGACGCTGTGCGCGAAACCGGCGAACCTCCGCAGGATCCGGGAATACAGCAGCGAGAAAAGCCTGCTCCTGGACCCCGCAACCCTGCGGAACCTGGAAATTTTCAAGGCAGCGGGCAACACCCGGCGCGGCTCCCTGCTTGATGCAATGGACGAAACAACGACCGCTCCGGGAGCCCGGCAATTGGAACGCTGGCTCTGCGCACCGGAACTCGACATCGCCGAAATCCGGCGGCGTCAGGATTGCGTGGGGGAATTTGTCAGTGCGCCCGGTCTGGCAGGCGACCTGCGCCAACGGCTGAAACACATCCGCGACATCGAACGCATCCTGAGCCGTTTGCAGAATCGCATCCGCAACCCGCGCGAACTGGGGGGCGTACGCGAAACCCTGGACGCGCTGCCGGCGATCGCCGTCACGCTTCTGGAGTTCCCGGACACACCGGTCGCCGGAATCGCCGGTCGCATGCACAACTTTGACAAACTGTCCGAATGGCTCGGCCGCGCGCTCGCGGATGAACTCCCGGGCAACCTCCAGGACGGCGGAACGATCAGGGAGGGCTTTGACGATGAGCTCGACCGGCTGCGCGGGCTCACCCGGGACAACAAAACATGGATCTCGGAATTCGAACGCGCGGAACAGGAACGCACCGGGATCAAGAACCTCCGCATCCGCTACAACGGCGCCTTCGGTTATTTTATTGAAGTGACGAAGAGCAACCTCGGGCTGGCGCCGGAAGATTATATCCGCAAGCAGACCATGAAAAACGCGGAACGCTTTACGACGGAGGTTCTCAAGGGCCGGGAACGCGAAATTCTTCGGGCGGAGGAGGAAGCCCTTGTTCGGGAAGAAACGCTGTTTCATCAGCTGGTCGAATCAATACTGGAGTATTCGGGGCCGCTCCGGGAAACCGCCGCCGCGCTTGCGGAACTTGATGTCTTCATCGGCTGGAGCGTGCTGGCCCGGGACTGGGATTACTGCAAGCCGGAACTGGACGATTCGGACCAACTGGTTATTGATCAGGGGCGCCACCCGGTGGTGGAGCAAATGATGCGCAGCGAACGGCTGGGGCTCGCGGGGACGCACGCTTTCGTGCCGAACGATACGCGGCTCTCCAGTTCGGCGGGCGGGGACGAGTGTCCGCAGATCGCGATTATCACCGGACCCAATATGGCGGGGAAATCGACCTATATCCGACAGGTCGCCCTGATCGTGCTGATGGCGCAGTCCGGGGCGTGGACGCCGGCACAAAGCTGCCGCCTCGGGGTGGTGGATCGTATCTTTTCACGAGTGGGGGCCAGCGACGAGCTATCGCGGGGCAACTCCACCTTCATGGTGGAAATGAATGAAACCGCGAACATTTTGAACAACGCGACCCCGCGCAGCCTGGTCATTCTGGATGAAATCGGGCGCGGGACGAGTACTTACGACGGCTTGAGCATCGCATGGGCCGTCGTGGAGCACCTGCACCCGGACGACGGGCAGGGCGCCCGCACGCTTTTTGCCACGCATTACCACGAATTGACCCAGCTCGGACAGACGCTGCCACGCGTCGAGAATTATTCGGTGGCGGTGAAGGAGTGGAGCGACGAGATTATCTTTGTGCGTCAGGTGGTGAAAGGCGCGGCGGACCGCTCGTACGGCATCCAGGTCGCGCGCCTCGCAGGTCTGCCACCCACTGTGATCGACCGGGCGAAACATATTCTGGAACGTCTGGAGGGCGACGACTCGTCGCACAATCTCCTGCGCAAACGAATGAAAAAGGAGAAGGCGGGCGGCGCCACGGATCAGGAAGACAAACAACTGGCGCTCTTTTAAAGAGGCCAGAGATTTGTAGCGACTGGCTTTACGCCAGGATTCTTGCGGCAAGGGTCGGCGCGGGTGTTCCGGATCGCGGGATTACCCCGATACGAATTCGTAGCGACTGGCTTTACGCCAGGATTCTTGCGGCAAGGATCGGCGCGGGTGTCCCGGATCGCGGGAGTACCCCGGCTCGGATCGCGGGATTACCCCGGTACAAAATTGTAGCGACTGGCTTTACGCCAGGATTCTTGCGGGTGGAACTGTTCCGCGAGCCCCGTCTTTACCCGGAGTCCAGATCGACAAGAATTTCGCGGGGGCTGGACCCGTTTTCCGGCCCGACGATCCCGCGCTCTTCCAGGAGATCCATCAGGCGGGCCGCACGGTTGTAGCCGATCCGCAGGCGCCGCTGCAGCATGGAGGTCGAGGCGCGCTTGGTCGAACGCAGCACATCGATTGCATCCGAAAGCAGCTCGTCGCCGCCTTCTTCACCGCCACCGCCTTCTTCGCCGCCGCCGGAGTCGATCTGCTGCTGGACCTCTTCGGCGAATTCGGGTGGTTCGTTGTTCTCTTTCAGGTAGTCAACGATACCGTTGATCTCCTCGTCGGAAACAAAGGCTCCCTGCGCACGAACCAGATCGGAAGTGCCCGGAGGAACGAAAAGCATGTCGCCGCGCCCGATCAGCGCCTCCGCGCCGCCTGCGTCGAGAATGGTGCGGCTGTCGACTTTGGACGCGACCTTGAACGAAATACGGCTGGGCAAGTTCGCTTTAATGACGCCGGTGATGACGTTGACCGAGGGGCGCTGGGTGGCGAGGATCAGGTGTATGCCGGCGGCGCGTGCAAGTTGGGCGAGCCGGGCAATACAGGTCTCGATATCCGCTGGCGCGACCATCATGAGATCCGCCAGTTCGTCGATGATGCAGACAATATAGGGCAGCTTTTTCTTGGGCACCTCAAGCACATCGTCGTCCCGTTGAACTTCCATCTTATTGACCGCCGCGCGCTCCTCCGCAGTCATGTCGGCATCCATGGCTTCGGCCTTCGCCTGTTCTTCCTTGTCCTTGGCGATCTTCGCATTGAAGCCCGCGATGTTTCTGACGTTGGCGGAAGCGAAAATCTGGTAGCGGCGGTCCATTTCACTGATCAACCACTTCAAAGCAGCGGGCACTTTTTTCGCCTCGGATACCACGGGAATCAGCATGTGGGGCAATGCATTGAAGGTCTTCATCTCGACGACCTTCGGGTCCACCATGATAAAGCGCAGGTCCTCGGGGCTGGAGTGATAAAGCAAAGAAGCGACGACCGCGTTGATGCACACGGTCTTGCCGGAACCGGTCGAACCCGCGATCAACATGTGAGGCATCTTTGTCAGGTCCGTGACCATCGGCTTGCCGGTCACGTCTTTGCCCAGAACGATCGGGATCTCCGCCTTGGTTTCCGCCCAGGCTTTCGATTCAACGATGTCGCGCATGCGGACGGGCTGCGGATGCTTGTTGGGCACCTCGATCCCCACCGTGCCTTTCCCGGGAACAGGTGCGAGAATTCGCACGGACAATGCCTTTAAGCCGAGCGCGATGTTTTTGTCGAGGTTGGTGATTTTTTCAACGCGCACGCCGGGCGCGGGTTTCACTTCATATCGTGTTATCACCGGACCGGTGTGGATTTCGCCGGGAGTCACTTTGACGCCGAATTCATCCAGCGTGCGCACAAGCGCCTCCATCGTGCCGGCATGATCTTCGACCGTGTTCCCCGAATTGTCCTCCGGCTCGGTCAGCAATTCCAGTTTCGGCATTTTGTAATCCCCTCGGCTCTCCGGAATGCTCGCTACCGCTTTCTCCGTTTTTTCTCCGGATATGATTTTTACGACCGAGGCATCCGGTTCCGGCTTTGCCGCCTGTTTTGATCCGGAGGCAACCGGCGCTTCGGCCCCGCCTTCGCTTTCGTCTTCGCCCATGAGCGGCTTGTTTGATTGCCCCCCGCCGGCGGGCTTACGCTTGCCTTTTTTCTTCAGCGACAGGTTGTTGCCCGGACGCTGCGCGCCGGACGAAGATGCCGAGATGCCCCGCAGAAGCGAGGGCTTTTCTTCCTCCTCTCCGGACGTCTCTTCCAAATCGTCTTCCTCCGCGACTTCCGCGCCGGAGGTGGCCTTGGCTGGGGCAACTTGCCCTTTAGCCGCTTTTCGGTCGGCCTTGGCCTGCGCCTTGGCTTCCCGTTTTTCCGCTTTCGCCTGACGCTTGGCTTCAGCTTTTTCCGCCTTGCGCTGCTTCTTCATTTCCGCCGCCTCAGCGCGTGCTTCAAGAAATTTTGCATAGCGGTCCTGCATGTATTCGAACAACCGGTGCAGATTGTCTGTAAACACAAGTATCGTCCCGATGATAAAAAGGATCAATAACACCAGCGTGGCTCCGAAATCCCCAATATTCGGCTGCAAAATCACCGGGCCCAGATACCCCCCGACCACGCCCCCAAAACCACTGGATATCTGATCCCTGAACATGCCCGTGTTCGAGTCGGCCATTTCAATCGCTTCCATCATGGACGCCAGGCCGGAAGCGCATATCAGCGACACTAAAGCAGCAATCCATACAACCAAGCGCTTCCGCCGTTCCTGGCGAAAGAGATAGCGCACCCCGATCCATAACAAATAAATCGGGAGCAACCCAATCCCGACGCCAAAATAATGGAAGCCGTAAAATCCGATAAGGGCGCCGAAATTCCCCACCAGATTCGTGTCTGCCGGGTCTGTTGAATTATATTGGTCTGTGTTGTAATCAAAGACCGCGACAAAGATCAAAGCGGCCAAGGTGAAGAACATAAGCGCCCAAATCGGCCGCGACTGAGCTTTGCGCGGTTCCGAGACGATCTTCTTCTTTCCGGGTTTCTTCTTTCCTTTTCTGGCCATACGTATAGTGCCAAGATAGTCCATGGCGCGGGGAAAACAAGACTTGATTGTTTTCGAGAGCGAGTCCGCCCTTGTATGGGATGCTTTAAAGCCGCATGAAACGGGCTTTAAGAGCCCATGTGTAAAAACTTTGAGAAAAACAACCGAAAGAGTTCCGACCGCGCCAAACCGGTTTTTCCGTTAGAAGTCTTTCGCCGAGCCCGACAGCCTCCCGCCTCTTATGATTTAACAGCCCTGTCACGCAATTACAGCTTGTAAAACTTAATTTCGGCTGTTGGCTGGAGAATCGATCAACCACTGATTCAAACAGATAAACACTGATGACCCTTCTCGAATTTAAACCACTCTATCAGGAACGGATTTGGGGCAACCGCGGGTTGGAAACCAAACTCGGCCGGTCCCTTCCAAGCGGCAAACAAATCGGAGAGAGTTGGGAAATCGTCGATCGTACGGACGCTCAATCCGTCGTTGCGGTCGGGCCGGAAACCGGCAAGACCCTGCGAACCTTGCTGGAGAGCGCCGGGCAGGAAATCCTCGGGCCCTCGGCCGACCCGACCGCCCCCTTCCCCATCCTGGTCAAATGGCTCGATTGCCAGGATAGACTCAGTCTTCAGGTACACCCGCCGGCTGCAATTGCTCCAGAGCTCGGCGGCGAGCCAAAGACCGAAAACTGGTATATCGCAGACGCCGAGCCGGGAGCCGCTTTGCTTGCGGGCCTGAAGTCCGGCGTGACGCGTGAACAATTCACCCGCGCCCTTCAGGAAAACCAGGCGGAGGCCTGTGTGCACCGCTTCCCCGTGGAACCGGGGGACTCGCTGCTCGTGGAAAGCGGGCGCATGCACGCGATCGACGGCGGTAATTTAATCCTCGAGATTCAGCAGAACTCCGACACCACCTACCGCGTCTACGACTGGGGGCGGGTTGGGCTGGACGGGCGTCCGCGCGAGCTGCACTTGGAGGCGTCCCTGCGCTCGATCAACTTCGAGGACTTCGAGCCGTCACCACGGAAAGCACAGTCGGGCCGGCAGACCCTCGCGGATTGCGCGGAATTCCGCATCCGTAAATTCGAGCTTAATGCGGACGAGCCGCCGCTCGAACTCCCTGATTCGGAAGAACCCCGCCTGCTTCACGTTGTCAGCGGCGCCGTCATGGATTCCGTCTCAGGACGTACCCTGGAATACGGGAAAAATTACCTGCAACCCTATGTAACCCCATGCAAACTGAGCGCGGCCCAGCCGGCGACTTTGCTGGTGACCGATCGCTTTGTATAGGCAGGATTCCGTCGGACGAAGCCTGACAGAATCCTAAATTTACATTCAGTGCATCCTTGAATTCTAAAATTTCATGGACATTGTTTTTCGTTTCCTACGAAAAAATTCCAGACCTAAAATCATCCAGACAAGTTAGATTTTATCCATGCATGATAAAAAACCAGAAGAACCCGAACAGGATAAGACCAACGAAGAGGTCGAAACACCGGAACGCGAGGTGACCGACGCCGAGCCCGTCGAAGGGGCGGAAGACGTTTCCTCCGAGGCGGAGGCTGAGCCCGCGCGGGTTGAAGTGCCGACGGATGAAGCGGAAGATGATAGCAGCGAGCTTGAAAAAGCGCGCCGGGAAGCTTCTGAAATGAAGACCCACTACTTTCGGGCGGTCGCCGACCTTGAAAATTTCCGCAAGCGCATCGCGCGCGAAAAACAGGAGATTATTCGGAGTGCGGCCGCCGATGTCATTGAAGCGCTGCTTCCCGTGCTCGACAATTTGAGGCTGGGCTTGCAATCGGCTGAAAATCACCCGGAAGCAAAAGAAATCACTACGGGCTTCAAAATGGTCGAAGCCCAATTCAAACAAGTCCTCTCGGAACAGGGCCTTGAAGAAATCAAACCGGACGGCGATGCTTTTGACCCGAACCTGCACGAGTGCATCTCCCACCAGCCCTCGGACGAAGTGCCGGACCATCACGTGATTGAGACCGTGCGCTCGGGGTACCGCTTAAATGATCGCCTCATCCGTCCCGCAAATGTGATCGTCTCAAGCGGATCCGATGAAAACGAAGCTCCCGCCCCAGAAAACAGCTAACCCGATATGGCGAAAGCAGATTATTACGAAACGCTCGGTGTCTCCAGGGACGCCTCCGATGACGACCTGAAAAAAGCCTACCGCAAGCTCGCGGTTAAATACCACCCGGATAAAAATCCCGGCGATGAGGAAGCGGAGGCGAAATTCAAGGAAATCTCGGAAGCCTACGATGTGCTCAGCGATCCCGACAAGCGGGCCGCTTATGATCGTTACGGCCATGCCGCCTTCCAAGCCGGCGGCGTGGGCCAATCGAGAGGAGCCGCCGCCGGCGGCGGCTTCCACGACCCCTTCGATGTCTTCCGCGAAGCCTTTGGCGGTGGCGGCGGCATTTTCGAAGAATTCTTCGGAGGCGGAGGCGGCGGCGGTGCTCGCGCAGGCGGGGGCTCGCACGGAGCCGACCTGCGCTACGACCTGGAGATCACGCTGGAAGAAGCCGCATCGGGGACCGAAAAGGAAATTCGCTACCGTCGTCCCACCAGTTGCAGCAAATGCAAGGGCTCCGGCGCCGAGCCAGGCTCCAGCCGCGTGCGTTGCCGCACCTGCGGTGGCGCCGGCCAAGTGACCAGCAACCGCGGCTTTATCAGCTTCCGCCAAGTCTGCCCCACCTGCGAAGGCGCGGGCCAGACAATCGAAAAGCCCTGCTCGCAGTGCAGAGGCGAGGGCCGGGTCATGGATACCAGCACGGTGAAAGTCCGCATACCGGCGGGCGTCTCCACAGGCTCCAAGCTTCGCTCCGCCGGAAAAGGGGAAGCGGGACAAATGGGCGGCGAAAGCGGCGATCTTTTTATCATCGTACATGTCAAGGAGCACGAACTGTTCGAACGTCATGGCGACGACCTGTTCTGCGAAGTTCCCATCAAGTTCACCTTGGCCGCGCTGGGAGGTTCGATCAAAGTCCCCACCCTGTTCGGCAAGGGTAACCTGAAAATTCCCCCGGGCACCCAGAGCGGCACAACCTTCCGTCTGCGCGGACAAGGCATGCCGCACCTGCGTGGAAGCGGCAAAGGCGACCTTCTCATACGGGTGGAAGTCGAAGTCCCGACCAAGCTGAACGCCGACCAGAAAGCCAAGCTTGAGGCATTTTCGGAAGCCTGTGGCGATGCCGAAAATCCAATGGGGAAATCCTTTGTCGAAAAGGCTAAAAACTTCTTCCGGTGACACAGCCTCACCGCATCCGCCCTATCTTAATCCAACAGGCTGCTAAGGTTTTCCGGCTTCAAAACGCGCGACGCTTAGCTGTCCCGGCATATAAGCCGGTCGTTGCGATCCATCCTGTATACCGAATCAGATCATGGCCTTCCCTATCGTTATTCTAGGCTCCGGGCGCGGCAGCAACGCCGAGGCCCTGCTGAAAGCCCAATCCGCCAAAAAACTGGGATCCGCCCAAGTCGCCGCCCTCGTAAGTGACCGGGAAGACGCCCGCATCCTGGAACTTGGACAAAAGTACGATGTTGCCGCGATTTATCTGGATCCTGAACGGAAGGGGGCGCAACTCAGTGATGCAGCCGAGCAAGCCTACATCGAACGCATCCGTTCGTTTAACCCGAAACTCATCGTGCTTGCGGGCTTCATGCGCATCATTAAGCCATCCTTTATCAACGCGTTCGAGGGACGTGTCATCAATCTACATCCCAGCCTGTTGCCCAGCTTCCCGGGCTTGGACAGCGTGCGCCAAGCCTTTGAATACGGCGTTAAAGTCACCGGTTGCACGGTGCACTGGGTAACACCGGACCTCGATGCCGGCCCGATTATTGATCAGAAGGCCGTGCCTGTTGAAGAAGGAGACACGCTCGAACTGCTGGAAAAAAAGGTCCATATCGCGGAGCACCAGCTGCTGCCCGATGTCGTCGCCCGCATCAGCAAGGGCGCCATACGCCCGCCAAAATGAGCACTCAAATCGAACTACTGGCACCCGTTTCGGACCAATTGGCCGAGCGTCTGGAAACCTCGTTTTTTGAAGCAGGCCTCGTGCCTTGGGGGATCATGCGCCGTGCTCCGGATACCCCCTGCGAGCTCTTCGGTTACTTCGACGACGAAAAAACCGCACAGCGTGCTCTGGCGGATCTGCGGACGATGTTTCCGGATCTCCCCGAGAATTTTCAGAAAACCACACTCAAGGACAGTGATTGGCAAAACGCCTACAAACATTTTGTTCAACCGTGGCACGACCGGGTGCTTCATTGGATCCCGCGATGGGAAAAAGACGCCTATTCGCTGCCCGACGGCGCAGTTCCGGTCTACCTTGATGCCGGCATGGCCTTTGGAACTGGCAGCCATGAAACAACGCGCCTCTGCGCCCGGCGCCTCCTCGACTACCGCGAGGCCCACTGCGACCATTTCGAGCACCTGGAAATTATTGACGCAGGCTGTGGCTCCGGCGTGCTGGCCTTATCCGCTGCGGCGCTGGGCTTTCGCAAGATCCACGCCTTTGATTTCGACCCGGACGCGATTCCGGTCTGTCGGGACAATGCGGAAGCCAATCCCCATATTCCCGCCGTGGAATGGCTTGTCGCCGATCTGGAAAACGGACTCGCAGGCAAGCGGGCGGACTTGCTCCTTGCAAACATCCAGACCGATGTCCTCATGCCGCATGCCGACCCGCTGGTCGATGCCATAAAGCCGGGCGGCTGCCTCGCCCTCAGCGGAATTCTGGCCCGCGAACTCGATCAAGTGCGCGCCCATTACGAAGAACGCTTTGCCACCCGGCGCGGCAAAGTCCCGCTTACCTCCGACAGTCGAACGGACGGCGAATGGGCCGACCTTCTAATTCAACCTGCCGTCCCCGTGGCTTAAAGCAAGGTTCCCTGCGCTATTTGCTCGCAGTGAAGCGGGGTTATACAGCAATGGCGCTGGCTTAAGCAGGGTAAAAATCAAAAACTTCCCGCAGGAAAACCTAAGTTCAATACGGGTCTGTCCCTCTTTTTCTTTAACCGCTGTAAATAAACTGAAGATATATTAGACCCGTCCCTCTTTTAGGAGAAATGATCTAGGTCCGTCCCTTTTTTGGGGCATAAGTGGGTCTGTCCCTCTTTTTGTGCTTGTGCTTTGTTGTTTTTTGCAACATTCTTGGGATTAGAAATAATGAGAATGCGTCGCTTAAAAGTTTTTGGCCGTGAGGCCTCTTACCATTGCATGTCCCGCACCGTGAATGGTGAGCATTTGTTCGGGGATCGGGAGAAGGAGGTCCTGCGGCGCATGATTTGGCAGGTGGCTGATTTTTCGGGGGTCGAGGTCATTACCCACTCGGTGATGGGGAACCACTTCCACGTTCTGGTCCGCGTGCCGGAGGCGGGTGAAGTCTCGGATGCGGAGCTTCTGCGGCGCTACCGCCGCCTCTACCCG
>JBKGYB010000034.1:0-12807 GCA_046546295.1 Opitutales bacterium
GATACAAATCATTCATAAGCGTTTATTAGCGAACATAAGCGGTTTGTTCTTCACTCGCCTAAGGGCACCCAGTTCATCACCCCTTCGGGGCGGATCGCCCCCGACGCGCTTTGCGCGTTCTCCTGCGGCGGGACTGTAAGCATCTACGCGCTGTCGCGCTTCGTCCAGCTCAGCTGGATTTTTAAATTCGGGGACCTTATCCGAGCTTGAAACTTCCTCGGGACACCAAATTTCAAAACATAAAGCTCCTCCCTTGCCAAGGGGAGGTCACCTGCTTGACAAGTGGGAGGGGTCGCATCGGCTCTGCGGGACCACCCCGGCCTGGCAAGCAGGCCACCCCTCCTCAAGCCAGGAGGGGAGTATGATTGCTGATCTTTGGGCAAGCAGCCCCCCCTCCTTCCCGCTTGGCGGGACCACCTGCGGTGGCCGGAGGGGAGTTTGAAAGGGAGCGGTTTTTCCGAGGGCGGCTGAGCATGCGGTCGACGCGAGCGGGCGAGGGGAGTGGATCAAGATTTCCGGGACTCCTGTATTGGAAGATCGCCGCTCAAAACTCATTCTCTGAGACGCTTTCGGAATGCTTCGAATATATCTTTGGCGACCGGGCCGGCGGTCGAGCCGCCGTGGTAGCCTTCGTTTGCCCGTATGCCGCGTAGCATCACGGCAACCGCGATGCGAGGGTTGTCGACGGGAGCAAATCCGATGAACCAGGCCAGATTGACGCTTTTCCCGTGTGCGCGGAAGTCCGCGGTGCCGGTTTTTCCGGCGATGGGAAAACCTTCAATTTGAACGAGTCGCCCGGTTCCGTCGGGACCGACGACTCGTTGCATGCCCTCCAGCAGCATATTCCGCTGCTCCGGATCGAGTCCGATGGGCTCACCCCCGTGGTCGACTTCGCCTGCTTCTTTCGGCGAAAGCGCCAGCAGGGTGGGGCGGGTGCGGGTTTCGCCTCGTGCGATGGAGGCTGCCACAGTGGCCATCTGGAGAGGGGTGACGAGGAGGTAGCCCTGGCCGATCGCGGTATTCGCGGTATCACCGGGGCTCCATCCGCCGAGATTGTTGTCACGTTTCCATGATCGTGTCGGGACCACCAGCCGGCTTGTTTCAGAGGGCACTTCTATGCCGGTTTTTTCGTTGAGACCAAAGCGCTTTGCTTCAGCGCTCAGCCGATCGATGCCGAGGCGCATGCCTTCATCGTAGAAAAACACATTACAACTGCCTTCGATGGCCCCCTCGAGGTCGAGATTGCCATGACCGTTTCTGGCATGACAGCGAAAGATTCGGTTGCCGACACGAAAAATCCCCCTGCACTCGTGACGGGTTGCTTCGGTAATGGAGCCGTTTCGCAGGCCTGCGATGGCAGTGATCAATTTAAAGGTTGAACCCGGCGGGTAGGAAAGTTGAAGAGCGCGGTTTGGCCATGCCCCCTTCGCTTCGATTTCATTGAAGGTCTTCCGTGATATGTTCGGGCTGAGCTCATTGAGGTCGTAGTTTGGATGGCTGGCTATTGCCAGAACTTCGCCGGTTTGCACATCGAGAGCGACAGCGGCGCCGGTGCGGTCGCCGAGACCGCGTTCCGCTGCCTTTTGCAGTTCGAGGTCGATGCTGGTAATAAGGTCCTGTCCTTGTTCCGGCGGGACCATTTCGAGCCGACTCTCTTGAAATCCGAGGGGGTCCACACGCCAGATCTCGGACCCTGTTTTTCCGGAGAGGCGTTCATTGAAGGTTTTTTCCAGGCCGGTCCGGCCCTCCTTGGTTTTGAAGGTGAAGGTTTTTATGCCGTCGTCGGGGATTTCTTCGGGATCGGGATCGGTGCGTTGCACATAACCGAGTACATGTGCGGCGGTTGAGTCGTGCGGGTAATGGCGAGCGGTTGAAGTATGGATCTCTATGGGTGAGTCGACGGGGATCCGTTCAATCAGGAGCGCATATTCTTCCGGGGTCAGGTCTTTTACCAGAGGAAGTGGCAGGAGGAGTTGTTCCGAAAAGTGGCGTATCAGGGTGTTCCGGGAAATTGACTTTTCTCTGCCGGTGATCCGGCTGATGTGGTCCAAATGTTTTTGGATGACTTCCTTGCGGGAGTCCCATTTAAGTTTTTCATAGTCGGGGAGCGGCAGATCGGGCGGGCGTTCCGCCTCGGGGGCATTGTTGTATTCCTTGAGCAGGCGCGCCCGTTCCTCTCGAATGTGCTCGCTGTAGGCGCGGCGAAAGGCCGGACGCAGGTCGTCGGGATAGACGACTGCCGAATAATGCGGGCGGTTGGCCACCAGGATGTTGCCCTTTCGATCATATATATCACCGCGGGGTCCAGGCTTGAGTATGCGGCGTTCAGTCTGGCGACGTTCGATCTGCTGGAACTTCTGGTTGCTGATGAACTGACGCCAGGCAAGCCCGGCCAGCAGGATGGCCGTCAAGATGAGCGTTATCCTTAGAAAGATGAGGAGGCGCTCGTTTTCGCCTCTGTGAACGTCGTATTGCTTCATTGTTTGGGCAAGTCGCGGGGCGCCGTTTTCGTTCGGAAAACAAGGAAGAGCGAACGTTCGAAATTAAAGAACCAGGGAGCGATAACGAGCAGGACAAGGTGGGAGACCAGGAGGGTGGCGCCTGTCTGCAACCAGTAGGCTGCCGTCCCGAAGCGTCCCGAGCCGGCAAGTACAAAGAGAATGAGGATGCATAAGAAATTCACCATGTGAGCGAGAACGGCGGGGTGAAGATTGTGTTCCGGATGGAAGCGAATGCGCCATTGGAACAGGAGGGTGCCAATGGTTAGAAAGCTTATGGTGAAGCACCCGAACGGGACGGGCAGGATGGCATCCGTCCATAGGCCGGTAAGGAACGTGCAAAGAAAGAAGGAGCCGTGCCGCAGGTAAAAGGCGGGAAGCACGGGGAGGGGGCCGAGAAGCACGAGATAAAGCGACCATGGAGCGAGCGCCGAATTCACCATGAGGGTGAGGTGAAGGAGCAATGCATTGGCAGCGAAGAGCAGGATGACGCGGGGGTCAGGGATCATAAGATGCGCGCGTTTGTGGATTTTTCGGGATCAGGACGGCGACTTCGTACAGGTTGAGAAGTTGTGGCGTGAGGCGCACCTCCCCGGTTTGAAAAATGCCGGTGCTTCCGGGCTCCAGCCAGTGAACCCGGCCGATTTCAATGCCCCCGGGAAAGGCGCCGCCCAGCGGGGTTGTGACAAGTTTGAGAGGATGTTTTTCCGTGGCTTGGAAATCCTGTGCCACATCACGCACTTCCCCCGCGGGCGGGCTGAAACCGCTTTGAACCTTCCCTTGATAGACGACCGGCCGAGTGTCGCCCTCAAAAGTTGCCGCCATGCGGAAGGTTGGGCTTGTCGCCAGTTTGACGCGGCTGGTCATGGCATTGACTTCATCGACTTGCCCGACCACACCGTCGGCGAAAACAACGGCTGCGCCGACAGGGATGCCGTGTTTGCGGCCCTTGCGGATAATGATGTGCTGCCACCACGCGCTGAGATCGCGGCGAATCACACGTGCGACTTCGTAGCGGAATTTCCGGTGTTCCGGGAGATTGAGGATGGATTCGAGGCGGGCGATTTGAGCTTCAAGGCTGGCGTTGCGCTGGACTTGGATCTCGTAAAAGGCTTTTCTGCGGGCGATTTCGCGGCCGGCTTCAATGAGTTCGAGCTTGGAATGACTGCGGCGGGACCAGAAACCTTCGAGGTCGTCCAAGTAGGAGGTGACGACCCAGGCGGGCGCGTGGAATTCGCGGAAGCTTGTCTGGAGGAAGGATTTGAAAAAAGTGGGCAGCACCCACCATGCGACCAGAAAAAGGCCGAGCGCGATAAGAGGTCGGTAGGTTCTGAACCGGGTCTTTGCCACGGGGCTCAGTTCTTGGAGGTTCCGGACACATCCTTCAACAGGAAGGCCAGTTCCTGTAGGACCATACCCGTCCCATTGACAACCGCGCCGAGCGGATCCTCCGCGATAATGACGGGCAGGCCGGTGGCGTCGCTGATTTGCTGGTCGAGGCCGCGGATCAGGGCGCCCCCTCCGGCCAGAATGAAGCCGCGGTCCACAAGGTCCGCCGACAGTTCGGCCGGGCATCGTTCGAGTGCATTGCGCACAAGTTCCACGATAGCCGTGATAGTGTCGGAAAGCGCCTCCCGAATTTCCTGGGAGGTGATCGCGATGGTCTTGGGAAGGCCTGCTACCGAGTCGCGCCCCCGCACGTCCATCGAAATTTCTTCTTCAAGGGGGAAGGCCGAACCGATGCGGATTTTAATCTCTTCCGCTGTACGCTCACCGATCATGAGGTTGTAGGCGCGCTTCATGTAGTTGATGATCGCGGTATCGATTTCATCGCCTCCGACCCGTATGCTTTTTGTGTAGACGACACCGGCGAGCGAGATGATGGCGACTTCAGTCGTGCCTCCGCCGACATCGACGATCATATTGGCCGCGGGCTCGTCGATCGGCAGGCCCACGCCGATGGCGGCGGCCATGGGTTCTTCGAGCAATACAACGTCCCGGGCGCCGGCGCGAATCGCGGAGTCCTTGACCGCCCGGCGCTCGACTTCGGTGATCCCGGAAGGCACGGCTACTATGATACGTGGAGCGACAAAGGTGCGGTGGCGGTTCACCTTGTTGATGAAATACCGGAGCATGGCTTCGGTAATTTCAAAATCCGCTATGACGCCGTCTTTCATCGGGCGGATTGCGGTAATGTTGCCTGGTGTGCGGCCAAGCATTTTTTTCGCGTCCGCCCCGACGGCACAGACTTTCTTTGTAGAGGTATAGATAGCAACCACGCTGGGTTCCCGAAGGACCACGCCTTTGTCCTTTGCAAATACAAGGGTATTGGCTGTGCCCAAGTCGATGCCTATGTCGTTGGAGAAGAATCCCAGCACAATATTAAGGTAAAAAGTTAAAGAAGCGAATTGAATCCTGCCGCTCCGGATGAAGCGATGCGAACAGTTTCTCTATAAAAGATTCTGAATGTCAAATAATTACCTTCCGTGTTTCATAACAATAAGGGTAAGATCGTCGAGCTGGCCCTTATCGTCTGAAAAGCGGTGGACGCTGTCGACAAGATGATCGAGGGCCGTCTGGGCGCTGTCCGCTCCATTGGATTGAAAAATATCGAGCAAGCGTCCCGAGGAGTATTCTTCGCCCTGAGCGTTGACGCTTTCGGTTACGCCGTCCGTGTAAAAGAGCATCGAATCCCCGCGGGCGAAAGGGATGACGGTATCGTTGATCGTTTTATCAAAGATCTCCGGAGGCGCCATGGCAAGGGCCATGCCCGGCGAGCGAACGCATTCAGTCACTGGGCGGTCGCCATTGCTCGAGTGGTACCAGATGGGCGGCTCGTGCCCGGCACGCGCAAGGGTGATGTTTTCCGCCTTTAGGTCCACAATGGCGTAAATGATCGTGATGAACATATCATTGCGGACGGTGTGCTCCATGGAGGCGTTGATCGCCCGGAGAACTTCGGCGGGCGAGTTGTGCAGGCGGGAGAAATGCCGCAGGTTTGTCTGGCAGATGGCCATCAGAATGGAGGCGGGTATTCCTTTTCCCGAAACGTCCGCGATGGCCACCCCGAACTGGTCGTCATTGAGTTCGAAGACATCGTACAAGTCGCCCCCGATTTTTTGAGCGGCTGAATAGTGGGAGGCGAATTCGAGTTTGTTGGAGGCGGGGAAGTGTTCCGGAAGGAGAAGATTCTGGATGTTGCTCGCGAGCTCAAGTTCGAGATCGATTCTGTTTTTTTCGAGTTGCAGGTGCATGGCATCGCTGTTGTGCACGGCGAGTCCGACCTGTTCGGCAAGCGATTCCACGAGGGAAAAATCGGTGTCGTTGAATGCCACCCCGTCGACTGGGTTTGCGACGGCGAGAACGGCGATAAGTTCGTCTTGAAAGAGCACGGGGGCAACGATGAGCGACTGCATTTGCAGGGCGGGGTCCGAATGCCGCACCACCCGGGGGTCGGATTTTGCGTCCGGAATAAGGATGGCCTGTCGGGATTGGGCGACCGAGCCGATAAGGCCTTCGCCCATACGGAAGGTTTCCGACTTGAGGATATTCTCAAGAAATTGCGCGCGCGTGGCCAGCCGCGCGCTTGTACCGGGAGGGAGTTTGTGCTGGGGAGGAAAGAGGCCTTCCACGGCGACGCCTTTCAGGATGTCGTCCTTTTGTTTTTCGAAAATGCAGGCGCTCACCGCGCTGGTGCTGAGGATGGCGGCATGGACGATGCGTTGAAACATCGCCTCGCGGTCATTGCCCTCGGCTACGGCTTCGACCATGTTGTGCATGAACTCGACAACAATCTGTTTTTCCTGCCGGAGGAGTTGTTTCTCCTCTTCGACAATTTTGATGCGCCTCCGCGTACCGGTGTGGAGCAACCAGAGGCCCAAGGCTCCGGTTAACATGCCGAGGAAAAATGGGATCATGGCTTGAACAAAATGCCCGGGCGGATGCTCCGACTCAACTTTCCTGTTCCCCTTGTTCCTGCTCGACCTGGTTCCTTAAAAAAGCGACCACGTCCTGGAATTTGGCTGCATTCCGCTGGTCGGCGTGAATCAGGTTTTCATGGGCTTCACAGATTTTTTTTGCGTCGGCGACCTCTGTGTTTTCGAGTTCCGTGTTCTGCGCCTCGTCAGCTTCTTCCGTTCCCGCCGGCAGGTCATCGCCGATGGTGAGGATGTTTTGAAGCCCGAGGTTACAGATCAATTCATGATTGCGCTGGTTGAGGTTGCAGAGGAGGAGGCGCCCGGGCGGGTCATAATTGCGGAGCTTAAGCGCAGTGCCCGCCAGTATGCCGAGAAAGGTGCTGTCCATGCCCGTGCATTCGTTAAAATCGACGACAAAGCGCTCTTTGCCTGACTCGAGCATGGTATCCAGAAATTCACGGAACGAATTACAGTTCAGGTAATTCGCTTTCCCTTTAACCCGCACAATGACCGGGTCGGTGTAGGCGCTGACTTGAAATGTCTGTTGTTGGGAATCGGGCATGTTTGGGTAATAATGGATTTGAATCCGGGTCAGGACCCGGCTACAAGATCGCGCAGTACATATTTGAGAATGCCGCCGTGCCGATGGTAGTCGGTTTCAATATCGGTATCAATACGAACGGTGAGGTCAATTGTTTGTGTGGTTCCATCCGGTTTTTTGATTTCCATGGGCACGGATTGCCGGGGGCGGACCGTCTCGGTGAGGCCGGTGATCGAAAAGCATTCTTCTCCGGTCAGACCGAGGGACTCGTCGTTGACGCCTTCCGGAAACTGCAGGGGCAGCACGCCCATGCCGATGAGATTGCTGCGGTGGATGCGTTCGAAGCTCTTGGCGACGACGGCCCGGACGCCGAGGAGCGCCGTGCCTTTGGCGGCCCAGTCGCGGGAGCTGCCCATGCCGTAATCCTCGCCGGCGATGACAATGAGACCGACCCCCCGTTCCTTGTATTTTTGGCTGGCATCGAAAATAGCCATGAGCTCGCCTTCCGGCATGAGCTTGGTATATCCGCCTTCCTTGCCGTCCGCCATTTTGTTTTTGAAGCGGACGTTCGCGAAGGTGCCCCGGGTCATGATGCGGTCATTGCCCCGGCGGGATCCGAAGCTGTTGAAATCCTTCTTTTCCACGCCGTGCTCTTTGAGGTAGCGCCCGGCCGGCCCGTCTTCCTGAATGGCGCCGGCCGGCGAAATGTGGTCCGTGGTAATGGAGTCGCCCACGATCGCCAAGGGGCGCAGATCGTGCAGGTCGCTCACGCTTCCGGGCTCCATTGCGAACGCCTCGAAAAACGGCGGACTCTGGATGTAAGTGGAGTTCGGGTCCCAGTTGTAGAGGTCGCCGGCGCTGGATTCGATGGCATTCCATTCGGGGCTCGCTTCTTCCAGGTTGCTGTATTTCGACTGAAACATTTCCGGTTTCAGTCCGGTGTGTATGAGGGAATTGATTTCGCTCCGCTCCGGCCAGATATCCCGGAGGTATACGGGGTCCCCGTTTTCATCGGCGCCGATGGGGTCGTTGTGGAGGTCGATGTCGACCGTTCCAGCAAGCGCATAAGCCACTACGAGAGGGGGGGACATTAGGAAATTCGCCTTGATGGAACCGTGTACGCGGGCTTCGAAATTCCGGTTGCCCGACAGGACGGAAGCTCCGATAATGTCTCCCTCCTTGAGGGCGGCCTCAATGACGGGATCGAGTGGTCCCGAATTGCCGATGCAGGTGGTGCATCCGTACCCGACGAGATTGAATCCGAGGGCGTTCAGGTCGTTGTCGAGCCCGGTTTCACTGAGGTAGTCGGTTACCACGCGCGAGCCGGGAGCGAGCGAAGTTTTTACCAGCGGATTGACCCCGAGCCCCTTTCGGCGGGCGTTCCGGGCGACGAGTCCGGCCGCTATCATGACGGAGGGGTTCGAAGTGTTGGTGCAACTGGTGATGGCGGCGATAAGGATTTGCCCGTGCTTGAGCTCCGGCAGGGCATCTTTCTCTGCCGAGAGATCGGGGGACGTTTCGCCGTTTGCCGGGGTTGCGGGGCGGTTGGTGACCATTTCGCATTCGTTGAGCGGGGCGCCCACACTGTTTTCCAGGTTGCTTTTCCCGCCCGTATAGGAAGTGTCCCGGCCGCCTGCGGCGACGGGCTCAGCGACGCGCACCTTGCGGTGGCGGTTTTGTGCGTCGACCTCGAAACCGCCTTCGGCGACCGGCATGTGAAGCAGGCTGTTGAAGCGTTTCTTCAATTCCGGGACGGCTATCCGGTCTTGCGGACGCTTGGGTCCGGCGACGCAGGGGACCACTGAGCCGAGGTCGAGTTCGAGGCATTTCGTATAGTCCACTTCGCCCTTGCGCGGAATGCCGAAGAGATTCTGTGCTTCGTAGTAGTCCTTGACCTTTTGGATGTGTTCTTCATCGCGTCCGGTCAGGCGGAGGTATTCCAAGGTGCGTTCATCAATCGGGAAAAAGCCCATTGTGGCTCCGTACTCCGGCGCCATGTTGGCGATCGTCGCGCGGTCGGCGACCGTAAGTTTTTCGGCCCCTTCGCCGTGGAACTCAACGAATTTGCCGACCACTTTTTCGGCCCGCAGCATTTCGGTTATGCGGAGCGTCAGGTCGGTGGCGGTGGCGCCTTCCGGGAGTTCGCCGGACAGGTGTACGCCGATCACTTCCGGCGTCTGGAAATAAACGGGCTGCCCGAGCATCGCGGATTCCGCTTCGATGCCGCCGACGCCCCACCCGACGATGCCGAGCCCGTTGATCATCGTGGTATGGGAGTCGGTGCCGACCAGTGTGTCCGGATATAGCAGGCCGTCTTTTTCAAAGGCGACTTTGGCGAGGTATTCGAGATTGACCTGGTGCACGATGCCGACGGAGGGCGGGACCACGCTGAAAGTATTGAAGGCTTGCTGGCCCCATTTCAGAAACTGGTAGCGCTCCTTGTTGCGGCTGAATTCCGCTTTGAGATTCAGGCGGAAAGAATCGGCGCTCCCGGCCCGGTCGACCTGCACGGAGTGGTCGACCACCAGGTCCACCGGGACGAGGGGTTCGATAATGGAAGGGTCCCTGCCCTGTTCTTTGGCGGCGTCGCGCATGGCGGCGAGGTCCACAAGGAGCGGGACGCCCGTGAAATCCTGCAGGACGACACGGGACACAATGAAAGGAACCTCTTTGTTGCTCGGCTTTTCCGCGTTCCAGTTGGCCAGCGCTTTCACCTCGTCCTCGGTGATCCGCGCGCCGTCACAGTTGCGAAGCACGGATTCCAGCACGATGCGAACGCTGACGGGCAGCCGCGAAATGTTGCCAATGCCGCTGTTTTCCTCAAGGGCGGGCAAGCTGTAGTATTGCGCGCCGTCCAATTCGCGGACGACATTGAGGGGATCGGTGCGTTCGGGCATAATTGAAGGCGGGGATGAAGCGAGGCGTTGTTGAGGATCGACTTAGCGGGTTTCAGCTTTGGAGCACGCTTTTGATAGCTTCAAAATCCGGCAATTGTTTCGGGTCGTCCGAAGATTCACTGTAGAGGATGGAACCGGCTTCATCAATGACGAAGGCAGAACGTTTGGCCACGCCCTTGAGCCCGAGTAATTCGTCGAACCGCACGTCGTAGGCGGTTATGGCTTCCTTGTTGAAATCGCTCAACAGCGGGATCCGAATGTTGTTTTGCCTTGCCATTTCCTCTTGAGCAAAGGGGCTGTCGACGGAAATGCCGTAAACTTCCGCATTGAGATCCTTGTAGGCATCCAGTCCGGAACTGACCGAGCACATCTCCTCCACGCAGACGCTCGTAAACGCGAGCGGGAAAAAGAGAAGGACGGTCTTTTTATGTCCGAAATTCTCGCTCAGGGTAACATCTTTCAGGCCGTCCGGCGTTTTGGTCTTGAGGGTGAAATCGGGGGCTTTTGCGCCTTTTTGAAGTGCCATGGTTTTTTGTGGTTCAGGTTGGTTGGTTTTTTCGACGATTCGTTGCATTAAATAAATCCGGAAGGCGGGGATTGTAAAGGCGGGAATTAAAAAGGCGAGCGTAAGGCGACAACCACGCTGACAGGGAGGGGCGGGAACGGACGCCGCATCCGCTCAGGCGGAAAGTTTGAAAAAGGTTCGTTTCCCGGCCTGAACCACCATTTCCACCTGAGGTCGGGCAATGGCACGGTTCGGATCGGTTTCCTTGTTACCGTCGAGCTTGACGCCTCCCTGCTGAAGCAGGCGACGTATACTGCCCTTGCTTTCGAACAGCTCGGTGTTTGCCATAAGGTCGACAAGGTGCGCCTGATCGTCGGCCCCGACCAGCTCGCTCCATGTGAAAACCGGCATCTCATCGGGAAGTTCGCGCCTGGAAAAGACTTGTTCGAATTGTTCGAGTTCGTGCTTCGCCGTTTTCAAGGAATGGAACTGGCCGACGAGCGAGCTGGCCAAATGTTTCTTTGCATCCATCGGATGCCGCTGTTTGATTGCCTCGATCCACTCATCGTCCGCTTCCAGCAGCAGGCGGTAGTAATCCAGCATCGTCTCGTCGCTGATGGACATGATCTTGCCGAACATGTCCTTCGGGCTGTCTGTAAACGCGATGTGATTGTCCGCGCTCTTTGACATTTTTTTCGTGCCGTCCAAGCCGACCAGCAGGGGCATGGTAATGACGGCCTGACCGGGCTTGCCGGCTTCTTTTTGAAGGTTGCGCCCGACGAGCATGTTGAAGAGCTGGTCGGTGCCGCCGATTTCGATGTCCGCGTCAATGACCAGGGAATCGTAGCCCTGGATCAGGGGGTAGAGGAATTCGATGATGGAGATGGGCGACTGGTCGGCATAGCGCCGGGCGAAATCGTCCCGTTCAAGCATCCGGGCCACCGTCATTTTGCGCGCCAGCTTCAGGCAGTCCTCGAAGCTCATTTCGTCGAACCATGTGCTGTTGTAGCGGACATCGGTTTTGTCCTCGTCAAGTATTTTGAAGGCCTGATCCAGGTAGGTTGCGGCATTCTCAATGACTTTGTCGCGTTCCAGGACGGGGCGTTGGTCGGAACGTCCCGACGGGTCGCCGATCAGGCTGGTGAAGTCGCCGATGATCAGCACGGCATGGTGGCCGAGATCCTGAAACTGGCGTAGTTTGTTGAAGACCACAAGGTGCCCGAACGTAAGGTCGGGACGCGTGGGATCGACGCCCAGTTTCACGCGGAGGGGGCGTTTTTCGTGGAGACGCTCCTCCAGTTCGGCATCACCGATGATTGTGTCGGTATTGGCGCGGAGAGTTTCGGTCAGGCTCATGGGTTGTTGCGGTGATATGCGTTTGCTTAAAAGTGCGGCTGGGGGCGTGCAGGTAAAGGAAAATCCGCAGGGTCCGTCGACTTTGTTCGGGATCGGCGCGGAGAAGAAAACAAAATACGGAGAAATGCGTTGACGATGGTGGATCCGGCGGTATGGAGCTGGAATAGTGCGGTGTGGACTTTGTAGAATTTGCCGGGTTATGGGATGGGCCTTGTTGGCGGGCTTGCTTGCGGCTTGTTCGCGGGATCCGGTTGAAGTGGTGCGGGAGACCGATGAAAAACAGTATCAGTTGGGGAAAAAGTATTTGGAACAAGGGCGCGAGGAAGATGCGCTCAATGCATTCATGCGGGTGATTGAAGCCCGGCGCGGCGCGCCCGAATCGCATCTGGAGGCGGGGTACATCTTTCTTCAGGAATTGAAGAATCCGGTGCGGGCGATTTATCATTTCGAGCGCTACCTGCATTACAAGCCGGATTCTCCGCAGTCGGAGCAGGTCCGGCAGCTGATCGAGACGGCACAGAAACTTTTTGCGCAGCAGCTACCGGCCGCGCCCTATCAAGGCGAGGTCGACAGAATTGATTTGATGGAGATGGTGGAAACCCTGAAGCGTGAGAACGAGAAGTTGAGAAACGAGCTCAAAGATGCGCGGCGACAGCTCGCGAACGGAGGAGAAGCGGGATCTTCTTCACCGGACCGGGGCTCGGCGGACGGCGGCGCCGTACGGGAGGAGCAAAGCAATGGGGTTGCCGAAGATGCCGAAGATGAGCCGGATCCCGACGATGTGCCCCGCGCGTATACGGTCCAAGCCGGGGACTCCCTGAGCAGTATAAGCCGCAAATTTTACGGCACCTCGTCGCGCTGGATTGATATTTACCAGGCCAACCGCGATAAGCTGTCCAGCGAAGATGCGCTGCGCGTGGGGCAGGAGATTCGCTTGCCCTGAAATTTTGCGCAAAGCGCAAAATAGCGTCAGCCGGAAAATCGGAGGACGATAGCGGGCGACGATAGCGGGCGACGAGAATGGTTGACGCGTTTTACCCTAAAAAGATTAGTACAACCACTGATGCACACTGATCCCGCTGAGCGGGACTGA
>JBKGYB010000035.1:0-12793 GCA_046546295.1 Opitutales bacterium
GTTAGCGATTTTTACCGCTTCGCCTGTTCGGCGAAAGGCCCAATATCCATAAGTCATTATTGATCAGTGTTTATCAGTGTTAATCAGTGGTTCAACTGCGGAATGTAGGATCATTCGCCTTTCCGAATCACGTTCCAGCGCTCAAGAACTCATTCAAATTTCGATGTTCAATGTCCGTGTTCAATGTCCGGTGAGCCAGCGATACGGTTTTTCAGTGTGATAATCAGTTCTTGCCCTGAAGCAGGGCCATTGCCGTATCAACCGCGTTGCCCGCATCCTTGGCATAACCATCGGCGCCGATTTCATCCGCAAACTCCTGGGTAATCGGCGCGCCGCCAATTACAATTTTCGCCTGAATGCCGGCATCCCGAATCGCTTTAACCACATCGCGCATGCTCGGCATTGTTGTCGTCAACAATGCCGACAGCCCGATCATGCTTGCCTGATGCTCGGTCGCCGCTTCGACGAATTTGTCCGGCGTAACATTCACGCCGAGATCAATGACCTCGATATTCGCGCCCTTCCACATCATCGCGACAAGGTTTTTGCCGATGTCGTGCAGGTCGCCCTCCACGGTGCCGATCACCGCAGTGTATTCAGGCTTCACCCCCGCTTCAGCCAAAAGGGGTTCAAGGACTCCCATCGCTTCCTTCATCGCCCGCGCCGCAACCAGCATTTCCGGCACAAAAATTTCGTTCCTTTTGAATTTTTCGCCGACTTCGGCCATGCCCGGGACAAGTCGCTTCTCCAGGATATCAACGGCTTCTTCGCCTTCATCAAGGCATTGCTGCACGAGTGCCGGGACTTCTTTCCGGCGACCATTGATCACCGCTTGTGTAAGTGGATGGATGTCATTCATAGTGCAGGCAGTGTACCGGTTTTCCAGCGCCATTTCTTGTAGTCTGGAACTTTTCTTTTGTAATCTGGTGCTTGGTCGTTGCGAAAAGACGCGCAAAGGGACAAAACCGGAGCCGCATTAAAAATTCACTCCCAACCCTGAATATACATGAACAGACCTGACCTTCTTACAACACTCGCTTCCCGCACGCTTGTTTGCGATGGTGGCATGGGAACACAACTGCTCTCCCTTGGCATTAAAAGCGGCGATTGCTCCATGCTGTGGAACGTGGATCGAGCCGGCGATGTCCGGATGATTCACGATGCCTACCTGAATGCGGGCTCCGAGTTGCTCACAACCAATACATTCGGCGGCTCAAGTTTAGCGCTTGAGCGCCACGGACTTGCCGACCGGGCGGCCGAACTGAATCGGGCGGGCGCGCGAATCGCACGCGAAGCGGCGGGCGACCGTGCCTGGGTGCTCGGGGATGTCGGCCCCTTCGGCGATTTCCTGGAGCCGCTGGGCGACACCACGGCAGACGAACTCCGCGCGAGCTTCCGCGCCCAGATTGAGGCGCTGCTTGAGGGTGGCGCGGATGCCATACTTGTTGAAACCATGAGCGACCCCGCTGAAACCGAAGTCGCTATCCAGGCGGCCCGCGAAGCAGCCCCGGACGCGCCGGTCCTTGCAACGCACGCATTCCAGAAAACAGGGCCGGGTGTGTTCAATACAATGATGGGTTCGACCGTGGAAGAAACCGTTCGTCGTTCCATTGACGCCGGAGCGCATATCGTCGGAACAAATTGCGGCACTTCCCTTGATCTGGATGACTACGTGGAACTCGGCAAACAACTGGTCGCCGCCGCAGGAGGCACTCCCGTGATGGTCCAACCAAACGCAGGCGCCCCGACCATGCGGGGCGCTGAAACGGTCTATGAAGCCACACCCGAACAATTCGGGGTCACTGCCGGCAGTCTCCTTGATGTCGGAGTCCGTATTGTCGGGGGTTGCTGCGGCACCACTCCAGAGCATCTGGCATACTGCCGGACTTCCTAGTCGTCGCATAATTGAATCGACGCTCATACCGGTAGTACCTTGCTTGCGCACGCATGCTCACCACTCGTTGTCCGCTCTTTTCGTCCGCTCTCGTCGTCCGGCGTCCCGGTATCGAAGCCGCCACAATCCCGGCGTGGGTTCGACAACGCTCACCCCAGGAAAGCCGGTCGCTACAATCCAATATCCTCGTAGGGAGCGGGTTTATCCCGCGATTTCCGGGCGCCCAGCGGTATTTGCGAAGCCGCAACAATCCCAGCGTGGGTTCGACAACGCTCACCCCAGGAAAGCCGGCCGCTACAATCCAATATCCATCCGGGACCGCACCCAGCCCGTAGGGTCTACAGGCCGGAGGGTTGGCCCCTATGGGCCGGAGGCCGTGATGCCGGGGCCGTTCGCCTCCCGAAATTGCCGCGGGGTCATTTGCATGGCCTGCTGAAAGACATTTGTAAAATAACTCTGATCGCAAAACCCGCATTCCGATGCGATCTCCGAAAGCGACTGCTCGGTATTCGCAAGCCGTTCGCAGGCCAGTTTCACACGGGACTGCCGCATCAATTCGGTGAAAGAACGCCCGGTCCGCTCCCGTAACAAACGGGAAAAATGGCTGGGAGAAATTCCCGCATGCTGCGCGGTCTCGTCACGGGTCACTTCACGATGCAGATTGTTCCGCATATAGCTGAGCGCCTTCGTCACAAGAAGCGGCGGTGTAAAATCGACCTGTCGTTCAAAAGCCGAAAAAATTCGTTCAAATGCAGCACGCAACCAATGGGCGAGATCCTCGTCGTCTTCGATCGCCGCGAGTTCGGTGAGGCACCGGTAATTCATTCCAAGCACCTCGGATTGGGCGGCGCCAGCCTCCACAGCAGCACGGGAGGCCATTACAACAAGCTCGAGCAGCAGCCCCTTCAGAAGATCGCTGCTTTCTTCCCCCGCACTGTAAATATGAACCAGCACGTGATTCGTGATGCGAATGGCTTCACCGCGGTCACCTCGACGCATTGCCGCCAACAGGGCGGGCTCCTCGTACAGATAGAACTCCCGTATCCGGTCATAAGGCCGGTGTTCAAGCAGATTTATGCCGGGAAAATCATTATCACTCATAAAGCGTCATATGGTCTACAAAGCGGTCTTCAAACCCCTCTTGCAAGTTCAACTCAAGCACGCTTACCCGACTGCGCAGGGTTTCCATTTCGTCCAATGTCGTCCGATCAAGCAAAGCAAGCAATCCGCCGGCAAGAGAGGTGTTTCCGACCACGGACACCTGATCCTCGCGAAAGCCCGGCAGCAAACCGGAACTAATGGCATTTTCCATGTTCAGGTGCATCCCAAACCCGCCCGCCAGATACACCCGGGAAAGCCCGGTCATTTCCAGCCCGGAAGCATCCAGAAGCGTTTCGATCCCCGCGGCAATAGCAGCCTTGGCTTGCAGTAGCACCGCAATGTCCGACTCGCCTATATACGGGCCGGCGGGGCCGGCGACACGGACAGCATGCCCAAACGTATTCTCGACTCGCAGGTCTTGGGGGATGCGGGCCCAGGCTTCCGGTGCAAAACGCCCGTTCTCAAGGAGCAAGCCGGACCTTTTGCCCTCGGCAATAAAATCGATGTAAGCCGACCCGCATATACCGTCCGCGCGCGCCGTCGGCACATCGCCGATCGTTTCCACCTCGATACTGAACGGGTCCAAAGAAAGCTTGATATCACTGATTGCCCCTTCGTGTGCCCGCGCGCCACATTGGAGGCCGGAACCCTCAAACGCGGGCCCCGCCGCCGTGGCACAGGCGACCAGCCGCCCGTCATTTTGAAGCACGATTTCCCCGTTGGTCCCGATATCCACAAACAAAGCGGGAGCTTCGTCAAAAATCATCCCTGTCGCATACAATCCGGCCGTAATGTCGGCCCCGACATAGGCGGCAATCCCGGGAAGGAGCTGCAGCGGCGTCTCCGGCGCAAGGACCTCCGCTCCCTCGCCCACCGACAGCCCGAGGCTCGAAGCTGTAACCCGGCGCCCCTCGATAAAGGCCGGTACAAAGGGCGCCACGCCGAGGGATGCAGGATCCTCGCCGACAAGTAAATGGAGCATGGTGGTGTTGCCCGCCACCACCCCGCCCGCCAAACGCGCGGGCGTACGCCCCGCCCGTTCACAGGCCCGCTGCAACAGCGGTGCAATGGTATCCACTACAGCAGCGGACTGCATGCCGGCCAAGTGTTCCAACACGCGCGCGGCGTCAATCCTTGTCAAAACATTGTCCCCGAATCGAACCTGTTCGTTGAACGATCCCGCCCGGGAAAGAACCTCGCCGGTGGCGATATCCACAAGCAGCGCAACCACTGTTGTGGTTCCAAGATCAATGCAAAATGCCGTGTCCCGATTCGCCTTGGACTCAAACAAAGGCAGATGAGCACAGGGCGTATCGAGGGAAAAAGTTTCGCCCACTTGCGCGCGGTGTTCAAAGCGCGAACGCGTCGGCACTTCCACAGCGATGCGCATGTCTTCCCCGAACCGGGCCTGGCAGGCCCGCAGGGTGGTTCCGGCGGCAATTGTCTCGTCCCCGCTCTTCACGGCGCCCTCGTTCAAATGCACCTCACACCCGCGACACAAGCCGCGCTGTCCGCAACGTGTGTTGAGCGGAACGCCATGCCGGGCCAGCGCATCGGCGAGCGAACGCCGATCCTCTTCCGCCTCGACAAAGACCTCGCGCACTTCCTCCGAATCCTCGAAGCCGATAACTACAGTCCGTCTCGCCTTCATTGGACATCCCCGGCCTCTTTTGCCGGCTCGGAACGCATGATTTTTTCGTCGCCCGAACTCCCCAACCTGGAGCCCGGCTCAATAATTTGAAATCGCTCGTCATCCCAACGCCCCCAGAGCAGATCGCGCAATAGCGCGGCATTCCCCTTTAACCTCTGGAAGCGCCAGCCGAGCCAATCCGCACATCGACGGGCGTAGTCCGCTTCGCTTTCCGCCTCTGCTGTGCCGAGGTCAAGGTAAACCGCGGTATCATACATCGTCCAATGCTCCTTTTCGCTGTCCAGCAGGAAGGCCACGTCCTCGGGATCAAAGCGCTCCGACAGTTCCTCCCGCAAAGCTTCCAGCTTCTCCGGTCCCGGCACCCGCCGGTTACGGTTCCACCCCGGCGTGTAGTAATAACAGTTGGGACAGGCCTTTTGCCAGTCGGCATAGCGTTCTTTGGTTCCCATGAACACGGTGATACAATCATGGGCCCGTGGAATCACGAGTGGATGATTTTGCGGCTGCAAGCCGGCCGTACCAAGACCGCAGAGGCCGTAAGCAAGCGCCACGGCTTCAATGTCCTCGCGCGCATCCAACTCTTCCAATGCCCCCTGCAATGTTTCGCGAAGTACATCCGGTTGGTCGTGAAGTCCGATTTCGAAAAAACGCAGTTCTTGTATATGCGTGGCGTCGGCAGCGTGCAGTTCGATCTCCTCCTCGAAAACCGAACAGGCCAGCAAGGCAAATTTTGGCGAATTATGCATGAATCACTAGCCCCGGCCCCTTCTTGCCCGCTCCGCGGGCAAGCTATATTTTGCGCCCCGCGCAAAATATGGAGCGAGCGAAGGGATTGGTCCCGCTGCGCGGGATCCCGCGAGGCGGGATCGCACTTCGTGCGCCCCATCTCCAGTCACCCGCCAAGGCGGGTTCCTTACGTCGAACCCGAGGGTTCTCATCCCTTCTTGCCTGCTCCGCAGGCAAGCTATATTTTGTGCGGGGCGCAAAATGGAGCGAGCGAAGGGATTCGAACCCTCGACATCCACCTTGGCAAGGTGGTGCTCTACCAGCTGAGCTACGCTCGCATAAACAACATGCCCGCAGCCTTTGTATTTGCGCGCTTTTGTCAACGGGTTTTTTTTATTTTATTCGATTTCGAACTCATGCTTGAACCTGCTTCGCACCGTTTCGGGCAAACCAAGGAGGTCGTTTTCCCGTAAACTTTCCACAACTTCGTCACTCAACAATACCCGCAACACGCCTTGCAACCGCTCCCGCTTCTCCTCAGGGAATACAATGTAAAAGGTAAGTCGGACAGGATAGTCACCATAGTAAACGTTTTCTTCAGTCACGCCGAAAGCAGGGTCTTCATTGGACTCCGCCAGCATAAGCGTTTTCAGATTCTCGTTGTTCGACGGGGCGGGAAGAACCACAATTGCCGCGGCATCCGACGCCACCATCGCTTCCGCTTCGCCACGGTTCAATACCGCCACCGAGTTCTTCAAACGCTTCGTCCTTATAACCGTGTGCTTGAACAATTCGGTGGAAATACTTTCTTCATCGCGGCCCACAAGCGGTTTAACGGAACGGTTCTCCCAGCCGGAAAGGCCAAGTTCCCCCCAATTCCCAATGTTTTTCTCCTCGCCTTCCCCATAAATACCCCCAAGATCCCGGAGCGTCAGTTCAGTGATCGGATTGTTGTTGTTTACGGCCACGACCGCAACACTGTACGCGAACGGGTATAGGGCGTATTGCTCTCGCGGCGGCTCCCGGGTTTCCGGCACGGCAATGACGGCCAAGTCAATTTCGCCGGACTCCATGTCTTCGAGGGCGGGTAAAGTCCCGAGGAACTCGTATTCAAGGCTGTCCCCGTTCGTTTCCTTATAGGCCTCCAACGGCTCGCGCATGGCCTCGCCCAATAAATCGGAAACCACTATGCTCAGTTCCTCCGCTTCCGCTTGAACACGCAATGCGAGAAAAGCGAGCAGCAGTATGCAAATTCGAATAATCATAGGAAAAACAAGGGCAACTTCAAAAGGAGGATCGTAAAATCAAGGTAAATCACCTTGTTGCCTGAGATAAAAACAGAGTCAACCTTTTAGGCCAATTCGATATTATTCTTCCCCCCCCCGGGGTGAAGTGTCCGGGGTCGCCACATCTCCCACAGGGGCACACAAGAAGAAACAACGGATAACTGAACGGATGGAAATGGGTGATTTCCAGCAACTCGGCATAACTCTTGCCCAAAACCATCTCCTCCTCGTTGCCGACGTAGTAGCCGACATAAACATTCTGACTGATGCCTCTGTCTGAATTTTCGAAAAACATATAAAGATAATAGGATTCATTCTCAAAAAAATTGACACGCCCTCGTTAATGCGATTGAGACTCGTTTGTTTTAAATCAAACAACCACTATTATGAAACACTACAAAACACTGCTAACAGTTCCGTTGGTGCTTTTTGCACAGGCGGGAACAGCCGCCGACACCGAAGAGGCGCCGGCCGAAAACCAAGCTGCCGAAAGCGAGCTCGACGCTTTCAAGGTGATCGGCTCAAAAGAGGCGGTTTTTAATATGCCGGGTTCGGGCACGTACCTGAGCAACGAGGAACTGGAGCGCTTCAAGTTTAAGAACGTGAACGATATCCTGCTTCAAGTTCCGGGCGTTTATACACGTGATGAAGATGGGTTCGGCAATTTCCCGAACATCAGCATCCGCGGCGTCGACACGAACCGCAGTGCCAAGGTCACGCTCACGGAGGACGGCATCCTCATGGCGCCGGCTCCCTATTCGGCTCCATCGGCATATTACAGCCCGACCGTGGGGCGCATGAACTCACTGGAAATCCTGAAAGGCTCGAGCCAGATCGAACATGGCCCGCACACGACCGGCGGAGTCATTAACTATGTTTCCACGCCCATTCCGGAATCACGTGAAAGTTTTGTCGAACTCGCCTATGGCAACGAAGACACCTTCACCGGCCATTTATGGACAGGCGGCAAAACGGAAACGGAAGCAGGCGCCTTTGGAGCTCTCTTTGAAATTCACCACCAGCAAACGGACGGATTTCGTGACATCAACCCATCGGTCAACGGTTCCTTCGACGGTTCTGACGATACCGGTTTCGACAAAACGGATTACATGGTAAAGCTCAGTTTCGAGCCGAACTGGCAGCGCAGGAACGCTTTCGAGCTGAAGCTGGGCTATACGAATTTTGATGCAAACGAATCCTACCTCGGCCTGAACCCGGCGGATTTCCGCAATGCCCCCTTTGATCGTTATGCAGCCAGCGCCGCGGACAACATTGAAACCGAGCACTTCCGCACGCACCTGCGGCATATCCTTGAATTCGATTCGGAGTCCCAACTTGCGACAACGCTTTATTTCAATCATTTCAAACGCGACTGGTTCAAGCTGGACAAAGTGAGTGAAGCCAACACGGGCGCATCGGACAACCCCGCCCGGATTATGATGACCGATCCCGGTATCCTGCGGGGCGAGACAAGGGGCGACTTCAAAATTAAATCAAACGATCGGGAATACTACCTCTATGGGATCCAGAGCAAGTTCGAGCGCAGCTTCCACACAAATGACTGGCAGCACGACCTGACGCTTGGAGCGCGCCTGCACGCGGATAAAATCGACCGCTTCCAGGATTCGGAAGTCTTTGCCAATACATTTGCAGGCGACTTCGGATCCCCGGACGACCTGCTCGGCCCGGACACGGAAGGTGACCGCGAGCAGGAAACCGTCGCGCTTGCGCTCTTTGCAAGAGATCGTATTTCCTTCGGGGATTGGACGTTTACGCCCGGGATCCGGTGGGAATACATTGATTGGGACTTCGTTCGCCGGGACAACCGAACGACTCCTGAAAAAGGCGAGGGCAACTACTCCGTTGTCGCGCCGGGTCTGGGCTTCGAATACCAGCTCACGGCAAGCTCGAAAATCTTCGGCGGCTACCACCGCGGGTTTTCACTGCCCAGCCCCGGCTCACGTAACAAAGGCTTTGATGAAGAGATATCGGATACTTTTGAATTCGGTTTGCGCCACAACAATCAGAATGGAATCCACGCCGAGGCCGTTGTCTTCTATACGGAGCTTAATGACCTTGTTGTAGAAGAAAACATATCCGGCGGACCCGGCAACGAAGACGGTAACATTGGCGACATCGACACTTTCGGGTTTGAAGGGGTAGTCGGCGCCGATATCGGACATTTCATTGAAACGAGCTACGGTATTCCCGTCAGGCTGACCTTCACCTACACCGACTCCACGCTGGCCGATGATACGCAAAGCCCGGATGCGGGAAGCATCTTTGCGGCGGGCAAGGAAGGCAATCAGGCGCCCTACGTCCCGGAATACCAGCTCAATCTTACCACAGGGCTGGAGTTCGAGAAATTCCGCGCTTATGTCACGTTGAGTCATGTCGACGAGCGTTATGCCGACGCGCGCAACAGCAGCCTGCGTGAGGATACGGACGGGAATTCCGATGCCCGCTTTGGCAAGCTTGATTCCTACACGACAGTTTCGCTTTCCGCCTTCTATGACTTGACCGAGGACATTGAGATCTTTGCCCGCGGGTCAAATATCTTCGAAGAAGAATACATCTCAAGTAAGCTGCCGCACGGTCCGAGAGCCGGCGCGGGACGTCTCTTCAGCCTCGGCGCCAATTATCGTTTCTAATGTAGCGACCCGTTGTATTAAACCCGTAAAGGGCCGCTTCCGACAAGAAGCGGCCCTTTTTTAACTTTGGCATTTTATAATGGGTTTGCGGTTTAAAAAGCAGCGGTCTCCTCGCCTCTCGCCTTTCGGAATCGCAGCCATCCGCGAGGGCCGGGAATCACGTGACCGAACGCATTCAAATTTCGATGTTCGAATTTCGATGTTCAGTACCGTTCCGGTTAACTAGAGCGGGCGAGGATAGCGGGCGACGAGTTGTTTCTCCGGATCGTCACTCCCCCACCATGGTTCCCCGGTCGCTACGGCAGATCCAACCGCCCGTTCGTTCCTCAATCAAGAGCGCGAAGAGCACGAAGGAAGACAAGAAGACGCATCCTAAATTCCCTCTCTTTGAGCCCTTTGCGTCCTTGAAGCCGCTTAGCGGCTGGGCGGTGAAGGTGGAGGTGGTCACCCACGAATAAAGAACCACAAAATATGCAAAATGCGCAAAATAAAGAAATCCAGGATCCCAGCAGAGCCTAAGTCATTTCGTGTACTTTGCGTACTTAGCGGTTAAGAAACAGAGCCGAAGAGAACCACAAAATCACAGAATACTCAAATAAGAGGATTCCGGAATTCATTTAGTGTACTTAGTGCAATTAGTGGTTAAAAATCCGGGTCAATATACTGATATGACGCATAATAATCCAGATCATTCATAAGCGGTTATAAGCGAAAATAAGCGGTCCCCAGCTCGGCTGGGTTCTTACCTTGTCCGAGTCTGAAAACATAAGCCTTTGTTCAGCTTTTTCCGGGATTCGTCGTGTCGAGCTCCGGCCATTGGCTCAGTTTCCTGTGGAGCGTTCGGCGGCTGATTCCCATCAGCTCCGCGGCCCGGGTGCGGTTTCCGCCGGCTTTGACAAGGGCGTTGCGCAAGAGGTGTTTCTCGTTCTCCTCCTTGCTTAAAGATCCGCCGCTGCCGCCCCTCACGGGCAGCGAGGCCGAGGCTTCTTCATTTTCCCCATGGTACTTTTCGTCGAGATCATATTCCGTGACTTCGCTGCCACGTTTCAAGACAACGATATTTTCGCAAAAGTTGCGGAGCTCCCGAATATTCCCGGGCCAGCGGTATTTCCGGAGCGCCTGCATGGCGCCCTCCGACAACCGGACCGGGGGAAGACCGTTTTCCTTGCTGAACCGGTCAATATAATGGTGCAGCAGGACGGGGATGTCCTCATCGCGCTCCCGGAGAGCGGGCATGCGGATGGTCACCACATTCAAGCGGTAGAGCAGGTCCTCGCGGAATTCCTTGCGCCGCACCATCTCCGGAAGATCCTGGTTGGTCGCACAGACCAGACGCACATCCACCTGCAGGGGTTGCGTGCTGCCCACACGTTCAAAACACCGGGTCTCCAGAAAACGAAGAAGTTTCACCTGAATCGTGGCGTCGATATCACCGATCTCGTCGAGAAACAAAGTCCCGCCGTCCGCTGCCTCGAAACGTCCGATCCGGCGTTCCGCGGCCCCGGTAAACGCCCCCTTTTCATGCCCGAACAATTCGCTTTCGAGTAGATTCGTCGCGAGCGACGCGCAATGCACGGATATGAAAGGTTTCCGGGCACGCTCACTGTTCTGGTGTATCGCCTGGGCCGCCAGCTCCTTGCCCGTGCCGGTCTCTCCCTCCAGCAGAACCGTTGCCCGCGACGGGGCCACCAGTTTGATCTTGTCGAGCACCTCGATCAGGGCGGGAGAATTGCCCACCACGCCCTCGAAACTGTATTTTTCGTCCAGACGCTCGTGCAGGTTCACATTTTCCGCCTCCATTTTCCGCGACTGCAAGGCGCGCTGGATCAACATTTCGAGCTTTTCCAAATTGACCGGCTTGGTCAGGAAGTCGAACGCCCCGCGCTTCATCGCCTCCACCGCAGTTTCAACATTGCCGTAAGCGGTCATCATGATGCAGATTGGCTGATTCGGCAGGTTGATCGCCCGATCAATCACCTTCATGCCCGACTTGCCCACCATCCGAAGATCCGTCAGCACAACATCAAAGGTCTCCGCCTCCATTAAGTTAAAGGCCTCGTCCGCCCCGGAAGCCGTGTATATTTCATATTCCTCCTCCAAGGCATGCGCCAGCCCTTCGCGGGTGTTTTTCTCATCATCTACAATTAAAATTGTTGCCGCCATACGAGACTTTTAGGCACAAATTGCCGCGCTATGCAAACCTCCCATGAATGAAACCAATTCCGCCGCGACATGTCTTTTGTCCTGACACGCGCATTACCACATTCAACCAACCCTATAAATCATGACGACAGAAAACACAACCACCGCAGACGAGGAGGCGCTCCGTGAGGCCATGTCCTGGATCCCCGGGCTCCGCGAAGAAATGGGGCGCGTAATTGTCGGCCAGCACTACCTTGTGGACCGGCTGCTTGTCGGACTGCTTGCCAACGGGCACGTGCTTCTCGAAGGCGTGCCGGGCCTCGCAAAAACCCTCAGCATCCGCACCCTCGCCGCAGCCACAGGGGCCGATTTCAAACGCCTCCAGTTCACGCCTGACCTACTGCCCGCGGATATCATCGGGACGCTGATCTTCAGCCCCAAGGAAAACACCTTCCATACCCGGAAGGGGCCGATCTTCGCCAACCTCATCCTGGCCGACGAAATCAACCGGGCGCCCGCGAAAGTACAAAGCGCGCTGCTCGAAGCCATGCAGGAACGCCAGGTCACGATCGGCGACGAGACCTATCCCTTGCCCGAACCTTTCCTCGTGCTGGCAACGGAAAACCCGATCGACCAGGAAGGCACTTACCCGCTGCCCGAAGCGCAGGTCGACCGCTTCATGTTGAAACTGAAAGTGGACTACCCGGAAAAGAGCGAGGAGCGCATGATTCTCGACCGCATGGCCTCCACCGCCCCGGACCTGGAAGTGCGGGCGGCGACCAGCCTGCAAGCGATTCGCGAGGCCCGCACGCATGTCAACCAGGTCTACGTCGACCCCAAGATCCGGGACTATGTCGTGGACCTTGTTTTCGCCACCCGCGACCCCGCCGGCTACGGGCTCGAACTACAGCAGTTCATTCAGTTCGGCGCCAGCCCGCGGGCCACCGTCAACCTCACGCTGGCCGCCAAGGCATGGGCGCTCCTGCAAGGCCGCGGCTACGTCGTCCCGCAAGACATCAAGGAAATCGGCATGGATGTCCTGCGCCACCGCATCATCCCGAGCTACGAAGCGGAAGCCGAATCCATCACCAGCGAAGACCTGGTGAACTCCATATTCGAAACCGTAGCCGTCCCTTGAACGACAAACCCGTATGACTCCAAGCGACATCCTGAAAAAGCGTAGCGTGCCGCTTTAGCAAACGAACCGCATCCCGCCTATGACTCCAAGCGACATCCTGAAAAAGGTCCGACGTCTGGAAATCCGCACCCGTCACCTCGTGACGGAAGCGGTCACCGGCGCCTACCACAGCTCGTTCAAAGGACGGGGCATGGACTTCGAGGA
>JBKGYB010000036.1:0-12636 GCA_046546295.1 Opitutales bacterium
ATTATGAAAATAAGTCTGACCGGCAGTTTGCTGCATTGAACAGGATCTCGAAGATTGGAGATGGGGGATGGGGTAGCCACTGCCATCCTGGCTGTAGCGGAGCTTGGTGGGACAGGCTGGAAGCCTGTCCCACCCCTTTTGCAGCACACCCATCCCGGTAAAAAATCCCGCCGGAAAATCATCCTGAGTGGTCACTGCATTTTTTAAATAAAAAATCTTGCGTTCCCCCGGATCCCCATCATGTTCGGCGGATTCGGGCGGTCTTCCGTCCAGTGGTGTTTCTTGTTTTTATGCGGGGAGCCACGCCCCGACCGGTCTTGATCGATGAGAGATTGCCCAGGGTATCCATACAACTCATCGACCACATCCGGGTGCGTGAGCGCCGAATAAAAACATATGAACGAAGCAACAACCTTCGAGGCGCTGCAACTTGCCGCGCCCCTGCAACGCGCTTTGCGCGAACGCAACTACACGGCTCCCACGCCGATTCAAGCACAGGCGATTCCACCACAACTGGAACGCCGTGACCTTATGGGCTGTGCGCGCACAGGGACCGGCAAGACCGCTGCCTTCGCGCTTCCCATCCTCCACCATCTGGCAAACTCAAAGGGCAAGCCGCGCTCCGGCCAAACCCGAACACTTGTCCTTACGCCCACCCGGGAATTGGCCGTCCAGGTCGGAGAGAGCTTCAGCGAGTACGGCAAATACCTGAAACTGCGCCACGCCCTGGTTTACGGCGGCGTCAGCCAAGTCCCCCAAGTGCGGGCGTTGCGCAAGGGCCTCGACATTCTGGTCGCCACGCCGGGCCGCTTGATCGACCTCCTCGATCAGGGGCGCCTTGACCTCAGTGGCGTCGAGTTTCTTGTCCTCGATGAAGTCGACCGCATGCTCGACATGGGCTTTATCCACGACGTCCGGCGTATCGCGGAAGAACTTCCTAAAAAACGGCAAACTTCGCTATACAGCGCCACCATCACCCGCGAGGTCGAGAAAGTCGCCCAGCAGTTCGTCAACGATCCGGTGCGCATAGAGATCAGCCCGGATGCTCCCGTGACAGACAAAATTCACCAGCAGGTGTGCCACGTGCGGAGCACAAACAAATTGCCCCTGCTCGAGCACCTGCTCGGCGGCGGAGAGACCGATAATATACCGAAAAAAACCCTTGTGTTCAGCCGGACGAAATTCGGAGCCGACAAACTGGCCCGCAAACTCGACAAACTCGGCTACCGCAGCGAGGCGATTCACGGCAACAAGTCCCAGGCCGCCCGCCAACGCGCGCTCAATCATTTTCGGGACGGCCGGGTGCCCGTGCTCGTTGCGACCGACGTCGCTGCGCGCGGGATCGACGTAAAGGATATTCATCTGGTGGTCAACTACGACCTCCCGGACGGCGCCGATACATACGTCCACCGGATCGGACGCACCGCCCGGGCGGAATCCCGCGGTCGTGCGGTCAGTTTCTGCGAAAGCCGCGAGATCCGCGAATTCCGCGGCATTGAACGGACCCTGAAAATGACCGTTGAAATGGACGGCACGCACCCCTATCATCAGGAACCACCCGCAGCCAAAGCAGGAGGCGGCAAGGGCAACCAAGGCGCCGGAAAAGGCAAGCGTCCCTACCGCTTCGATAAAAATCGCGGCAACAACAAAGGGAAAAATTTCTCCGGCCGCAAATCGCGTCCCGCTTCACGTGCGGCGCGTTGATCCTACATTCCGCAGTTGAACCACTGATAAACACTGATCAACACTGATCAATAATGACTTATGGATATTGGGCCTTTCGCCGAACAGGCGAAGCAGTAAAAGTCGCTAACCCTTTGCTAATCAGTCCCGCTCAGCGGGATCAGTGTCCATCAGTGGTTGTACTAATCTTTTTAGGCTGATCGAAGCAAGGCTTCAAAGCACCATCCCGACGGCGAAAAGCAGGGCATAACCAGCCGCGATCATACCTGTGGCCCTGAGCACGCTCAGGTACTCTTCCGCGCGGACGGCTTTGGCCAGGCGCATGCCGAACCAAATGCCGATGCCGCATGGCAGGAGTCCGAGCAATACGGCCGCGCCATAGCCGCGCCAGAGGAACCAAAGCACAACCGCGCCCGCCAACAGCACGGACACGAAATACTGGGCCAAGGCCCAGCGCTCCCCCAGCCGTACGACCAGGGTGCGTTTGCGGGCCTGCTCATCTTCGACCCGGTCCCGGTAGTTGTTCACCACCAGGATGTTGTTGACCAGTAATCCGCAACCGAGCCCGAGAAGCGGCACATCACGGGTCACCGTGCCCGACTGCACGTAATACGTGAATCCAACGGCTATAAAACCGAAAAACAAGACGACGAATACATCACCCAGGCCGTGGTAGGCCAGCGGATAAGGTCCGCCGGTATACAACCAGGCACAGGCCACGGCGGCAACGCCGACCCCCAGCAGCCACCAGCCACCAAAGGGGATCAAGCCCAGTCCGGTGCAAAACGCGGCCGCAAGAACGGCCACAGCGGCCGCCCGCATCCTCCCCGGCGCGATCAGCCCCGAAGCCACGGCCCGCTGCGGGCCAAGGCGGTTTTTCGTGTCCGACCCGCGCATGCCGTCGAGATAATCATTGGCAAAATTGGTCCCGATTTGAATCAACAGGGCAAAGGCCAGGCAAATAACCGCAGGCAGAGGGTAAAACACCCCGTCCGCCCATGCGGCGCCACTACCCAGAACAACCGGCGCAAGCGCCGCCGGAAGCGTCTTTGGACGCGTTGCTTCGACCCATGGACTCCATTTTTGCATTCGGGCAAACAATGAAGAACATCCCTGTCCCGCCAAGCACTTTATTCCACGACCCCGAACCGAGCCCCAGCAGGACATAACGTGGAGCATCGTCAATGCCGCCGCAGTAAATCCCGCCGGAAAATCGATCCTCGTGCGGCGCAACGCACGTTCCGCGGAACTGACTCCACATCCAACCTCGCAAGAGCTCCCCACCCCACCGAAAACACCTAAAACACCGGAAATGGGAGCGGAAAAAAGCGGAAAAACCCTATTAGTAACCTTTTTATATTTCTTGCTTAACATTTGTGTTTACATTTAAAACCTATGCGCTAAAGAGGAGCGCATATGGTGAAAAACACGAAAGGAGGCCATTCCGGAAAGGCGGGTCTGGACCATCTGGACGGGCGTCACGGCTGGCATCCTTTTACGCAGATGCAGGAGTATTGTTCCGTGCCGCAGGTGCATGTGGCGAGCGGGAAGGGCTGCTGGCTTTATGATACGGAGGGGCGCGCCTATCTGGACACAAATGCGTCGATCTGGACGAATGTCCACGGGCACAATGACGCGGATTTGAACCGCGCGTTGTCGGAGCAGGCGGGGAAGGTGGCGCACAGCACCTGGCTGGGCCTGAGTCATCCCATCGGAGCCCGATTCGGGGCGGAGCTGGCGCGCATGGCGCCCGGGGAGCTCGACCGTGTGATTTTCAGCGACAACGGGAGCAATGCCGTGGAGATTGCGCTCAAATTGTCTTTTCAATACTGGCAACTGGTCGGACGACCGGAAAAGCGGCTCATGATCGGCATGGAGAACGCCTACCATGGCGACACTTTCGGAACGATGAGCGTCGGGGGCAATGAGACGTTTCACGGGCGCTTTGCCCCCTGGATGTTTGAAAAACGCACGATTCCGGCGCCCCATTGCCGGGAATGGGGCAATCGGGAGCGTGAAGCGGACAGCTCGGCCAGTCTGGCTGCCCTGAAAGCCTTGCTGGAAGCGGAGTCGGATCAAATCGCCGGGCTGGTTCTGGAACCGTGGATCCAGGGCGCCGCCGGCATGCGCCTGCAACCGAAGGGCTTTTTGCAGGAAGCGGCGGGGCTTTGTGCCGAGCATGACGTCCATTTGATCCTGGATGAAGTATTCGTTGGGTTTGGGCGGACGGGGGAATTCTTTGTGTGCGAACAGGAGGGAGTGACGCCCGACTTCTTGTGTTTGGCGAAAGGGCTGAGCGCGGGCTATCTGCCTCTGGCCGCCACACTGACGCGCGAGTCGATTTACGAAGCGTTTCTGGGGTCGTTCGAGAGCTTTCGCGCGTTTTTCCACGGTCACACGTTTACGGCCAACCCCTTGGCTGCGGCCGTGAGCATGGAGAGTGCGCGCAAGCTCGAACAGTTGATCGCTTCGGGAGCGTTGCGGGAGACGATTGAATATTTCGGGCGATGCGCGGAAGCGGCCTTTGCGGAACACCCCCACGTCGCGGAGATCCGTCAGCGCGGACTTGTCTGTGCGGTCGACCTCAAGCCGGCGCATGGCGGCGCGCAGGCGCGCTATCCGCTGCACGAACGCCGGGGCCTTGAGGTGGCCGTGCGTGCGCGCGGGTTCGGGCTCCTGTTACGGTCGCTCGCGGACACCCTGCTGATTGTCCCGCCGCTGGTAATTGGGCGGGAAGAGATCGATTTCCTTTTCGAGAACACCCGGGAGGCCGTTGAGGCGTGCCTGCAGGGCACATGAGACGCGCCAGCCCGGAGGACAGCATTTTCATCCCAACACAAAAACGACCAACTGAATAAAAACCACGATGACCTACACGCTCGAAGCCATCCGACAAATCCATGATTTGCCCCTGACGACCCTGATCTATCAGGCGCAGCAGGCGCACCACAAACACCAGGATCCCGCCGGGGTGCAATTATGCCGCCTCCAGTCGATCAAGACGGGCGCCTGTTCGGAGGATTGTAAATACTGCCCGCAATCGGCGCGCTACGACACCTTTGTTGAGGCGGAACGATTGATGGATACCGAGCGTGTGCTCGGCTGGGCAAAAGAAGCCAAGGCGAGCGGCGCGAGCCGTTTCTGCATGGGGGCGTCCTGGCGGGATGTGCCAAGCAACCGTCAGTTTGAAAGTGTTTTGAACACGGTGGCCGCTGTCAGTGGCGAGGGCCTGGAAGTCTGCTGCACGATGGGCATGATGTCGGAAGAGCAGGCCGTCCGGCTCAAGGAGGCCGGATGCGCCGTCTACAACCACAACCTCGACACGTCTCCGGAGTATTACAAGGAAGTCATTACCACGCGCACCTACGAGGAGCGGCTCCAAACCCTGCAAAATGTTCGCAAGGCGGGGTTGGAAGTCTGTGCCGGCGGGATCCTCGGAATGGGCGAGAGCATAGACGATCGCCTGGAGCTGTTGCGTCAGTTGGCCAACCTCGAGCCCCAGCCCGAATCCGTCCCGATCAATGCGCTGATTGCCGTGGAGGGAACGCCGATGGAGGATATGCCCTTCATCGACAGCATTGCATTCGCGCGGGTCGTTGCGACGGCCCGGATAATCATGCCGCGAGCCATGGTGCGCCTCTCGGCGGGCCGTGCCAAAATGAGCGAGGAAACACAGGCGCTTTGCTTTTTGGCGGGCGCCAACAGCCTCTTTTTAGGGGACAGGCTATTAACAACGGAGAATCCCGGAGAGGACGATGATATGCGGATGCTCGGGAAATTCGGCCTCCATGCGGTGGATCCCGACACCTGTCGGAGCTACCACCGTGCCTCCGAAGGATCGGACACCTATGCCGACGCCCCCACTATGACGGTCGCGCAATCCGCCGGACCTTCGGCCTGAGCACGAGACATGGCCGCAAACAGCGCAGAACCGCCCCAAACCTACTTGATTACCGGGCATGATACCGGGATAGGAAAGTCCTGGGTGACGGCTTGTTTCGCCCGGGAGCTTGTCGCTGCGGGCAAGCAGGTCCAGGTAATCAAACCCGTCGAGACCGGGGTTGCGACCGCTGCGCCCGGGGATGCCGAATGGATCGGTGAAGAAGCGGCGAGGGCCGGCGGCGGGAATGTGACGGCCCACCGTCTGTTTTCATATCCCGAGCCCCTGGCTCCCGTTGCCGCGGCCGCTCGGGCGGGCGAAGCCTTGCGCTTTGGGGCGCTGCTGGAAGCGACGAACGCGCTCCCCCGCGCGGAGGTTCGTTTGATTGAAGGGGCCGGCGGCATCGCCGTGCCTCTGGACGCCGACCTGGACCTGGACTGGGCGGACTTTGCGTCCCGATTAACGCCCTGCCGCGTGATTCTGGTCGTGGAAGATCGCCTGGGAGCGATCAATCAGGCCCGGCTGCTCGACCATTATGTCCGGGCTCACAAGCTTGATGCGGGGTTCTGGTTGCACACGATCCAATCCCCGCCGTCCGAAGTGGCTCATTCCAATCGGGAGGCCCTGGCTCAACTCCGTACTCCGCTTTGGGTGGAGTCGGAGGCGGATGTGCCATGGCTGGCAGCGGCAACATTGAAAAAGCGGCAGCCCAACCCCGAACTCAACCTGTAACAACAGCATGGAACAATATCCAAAGGGATTCGCCCTTTTCGGCGGCCTTCCAGCAGGTCCGGAACAATAAGCATGCGTAAAAACGGGAAAACATCGGAAGCGACAAGCGGGAGTCGAAACTTGCTGAGGCGCGCGGAAGCATGCCTTGCAGAGCGCGGGCGTCAGGGCATTGAGCGCGAAGTCCGCCCGTATGCGGAAGAAAGCGGGGCGCTCAATCTCGCAAACAACGATTATCTGGAACTTGCACACAACCCGGAGGTCGTCGCGGCCGGAAAGGATGCGCTTTCGCGTTACGGGACCTCTTCATCGGCTTCGCCTTTAATCACGGGGTTTGGTCCGGCGCACGAGGCGTTGCTTGACGCATTGAAGGCATGGTACGGCGCCCCTTCCGGCTTGTTGTGGAACACCGGCTACGCTGCAAACCAGGCCGTTCTCGGCAACTTGCCCGAACGGGGCGATATTGTTTTGGCCGACCGGCTGGTCCACAACAGCATGCTTCGCGGCATCCTTGCCAGCGGCGCCCGGCTGGTTCGGTACCGGCACAGGGACATGGAGCATCTTGAAGACTGTCTGCGAAAATATTCAGGCGCGGGCGCGCAGATTTTTCTGGTGAGCGAAACTATCTTCAGCATGGACGGCGACGCGCCCGATCTGAAAGTGATGGCAGAACTCAAGCAACGCTACGGGGCATTCTGGGTGCTCGACGAAGCGCACGCCCTTGGCTGGTATGGGAGCACTGGCTCGGGCCTGGCCGAAGAAGCGGGGGTCCGGGAGGTCGTCGACGTGCTGGTCGGGACTCTGGGCAAGGCGCTTGCATCAATGGGGGCGTTTACAATGATTCGGGATGCGCGCATCGCCCGCTACCTTGTAAATGTCGCAGGGGAGTTTATTTATTCCACTTATCTTGCGCCTTCCTGTGCGGCGGTTGCAACGGTCGCCCTGCAACACATCCGTTCCGCTCCATCCCTGCTCGAACAAGCGCGCGCGAACGCCCGCGCGTTCCGGCTTTCGCTCCGAGAGCTGGGCCTGTCGGTTGTTGAGGGGGACTCACCTGTCGTGCCGATACCCACCGTTGATGCCGCCTCCTGTATGGACGCGGGCCGGTCTTTTGCGCAGGCAGGCGTCCGGGTGGGGGCGATTCGTCCGCCCACCGTACCCGCAGGCGGCAGCCGCCTGCGATTGTCGTTGAAAGCACAGTTTGGACCGCGCCGGCAGGCGCCCGTGCTCGAACTTTTCAAGAAGCATCGAAAACTTTTTACCTAGGAGTCCGACGGCAAAGCCCGACAGACTCCTGTATGGGGAAATTGCATGACAAAAGCAGGAGGACTTTTGAAGAAAAACCAAGAATTCGGACAAAATTGGACGCGACTCTCATTACGAATGAAATGGATATGGATCAGTGGCTGGGCCGTGCCCCCCGAGCGGATTAAAACGCTGGTTGCCGAAAGATGGCCCGAGCATGTCCATGTCGTCGTTTATCCCGGAATGCGGTGGCATGAGCATGTGCCAAGGGATGGCGACGCCTACTTCGGGCATTCGATGGGCGCGTTTTTGATGTTGCGCGAGCGCGGGCTGTTTCCCTTGCAGGCGCCGCGCTTCCTGCTGGCCCCTTTCTGTGCCTTTCCCGAGGAGGCCGGACAGGGAGGACGTGTAAGAAGAGCTCAGTTGAAGCGATTGTTGCGCTGGATGAAAGAAGCGCCCCTTGAGGCCGTGCGGGATTTTTATAAACGCGCCGACCTTCCCTACTCCGGAGCAACGCGTCTCCCCTATGGCAAGGAAGACCTGCGATGGGGCGTGGAGCAACTTTTAGAGAGCGTTGCTGATCCCGCGGAGGCCGCATGCGTGCGCGCCGCTTGGGTGGGCGACAAGGATTCCCTGCTCGACGCATCAAAGCTTGCCGGAACGGCGCCGGGCCTTCAAGTGATCAACGGCCCGGGGCATGCCTTGGAGGAACTGCTGCCGCATGTGGAGGATCAAGATGCGATTTGACCGGCGGAGTCAGTGCTACGAGCGCTATGCGGATGTGCAGCGCTCGCTCGTGGATTGGGGCGTGTCGATGCTGCCGTCCTCGCTGGCGGGCCGGAAAGTGCTTGAGTTCGGCGCCGGCACGGGCTTGCTGACGCGCGCCCTTGTGGACCGCGGCGCCGCGGTGCGGGCGACGGATGCGGCGGGCGCTATGGTGGAAGAGGGCAGGAGACGAGTGCCCCGGGCGTCGTGGGAGATTCGTGATGCGTGGTCACCCGGAAAAGGAGCTCTCCAAGCAAACGGAACATTTGACTGGGTTGCCAGTTCGGCTTTGCTGCAGTGGGCGCCCGACCCCGAAGCCGTGCTCCGCGAGTGGCGGCATCATGTCGGTCCGGACGGAAAAATCCTTGCGCTCCTGTTTGCCGAACCCACCTTGCCGGAATTATGTCAGCTCGTGCCCGAAGCAATTCCCCTGACATGGCGATCGCCGGAAGAATGGGTGCGTATGTGCGAAGCAGCCGGCTGGCGTGTTTCGGAACATGCGGCCGAGGAAAGAATAATCATTCATGCGAATGCACACGCCCTGCTCCGCAGTTTGCACGGGACCGGGGCCACCGTTGCTCCCCGCCTGTCCCCCGCGAAATTGCGCCGCGTATTGAAGACATATGATGCCCGTTGGAGCGATAGCTCCGGCGACGTTCGGGCTACCTGGACCTTTCTTCGGTTGTTGGCGGTGTAAGCCGCCGGCCAATCGGGCTTTTGATTACGATTGTCCCGGGAACAACCGGAAAGATTGAAAACGGATACTGCCATCCAGCCGGATATGCGAGCATTTCAAGCCCGCCCGAAGGCCTATCCAACTATAAAGCCCATCACTGCTTCGTATCCGCCAATCCCGCTCACTCTCGGTTTCTCTTGCACTCAGGCGCATGCGGCTTTGCATGGACGGCATGAAACATTTCCTGCAATCCGTTCTGAAAAACGCGCTTTCCCTCGCCCTTGGCTACGTATTTTTGATTATTATCGGTTTCGTCGGCCTGTTCTTCCTCTTCAAAAGTCTTGAAAAAGAGCCGGAGCCCGTGCCGGAAGACTCGATTCTTGTCATTGATCTGAGTGTGCCGGTCACCGATTCGCCTCAACCCGCAATGCTCGGCCAAATGTTGCTGGACAGTGTCGCGGGGGCGGCGGAAAGCCCGCACTACCTCCTTGAAGTGCTCGACGCGATTAACTCGGCCGCCCGCAATGATCGGATCAACGGTATCCTGCTTCATGGATCCCTGCCGGCCGACCGTGCGGGCATCGGCCTGTCCGGCCTGCGCGAAATACGGGAAGCGCTCCATGTATTCAGCGGGAACGGAAAATCCGTAACCGCTTACCTGGACGACCCCGGCATCGGGGAATATTACCTCGCCTCCGCCGCCGATTCCATCCACCTGAACCCTTTTGGCATGATTACCCTGAACGGCCTCAGCATCGAGTCGCCCTTCTTTGGGGAGGCCTTCGATAAATATGGCGTGGGCGTGCAAGTTGTTCGCACCGGACGCTACAAGTCGGCGGTCGAACCTTTTGTGCGTAAAAACATGAGCGAGCCGAACCGCAAGCAATTGAAAGCCCTGCTGCAGGACACCTGGAACCTGGTCCTCAGTGACATTGACCATGCCCGCGACTTGGAAGAAGATGTTTTCCGGAAAAACGGGCCGGGCGGAGTCTTTGACGCGAAAGAAGCGTTGAAAAACGGACTTGTTGACCGCGTGGCGTACTTCGATGAAACATTGGAACAAATTTCGGGCGAAGCGGCGGACGACCCCGGGAGCAACACCTTCCGACAGATATCCCTGCGCCGGTATATCAAGCAAACCATTGGCGCTGGACTGGCCAGTCAGCAGGGCAACATCGCCGTGGTTTATGCGGCGGGCTCGCTGGTGAATCAAACCAGCGAGCCGGGCGTCGTGGATGCGCGGCAACTGAACCGGAAATTGCGCGAGTTGCGCAAGGACGATTCCGTGCGGGCGGTCGTCCTCCGGGTCAACAGCCCGGGGGGCAGCGCTCTGGCCGCCGAATCCATCCACCGGGAAGCCCTCCTCCTCAGCCGGGAAAAACCGCTCGTCGCCTCCTTTGGCGACAGCGCCGCCTCGGGCGGGTACTGGGTGGCCACGCCCGCCCGCAAAATCTTCGCCGAACCCACCACAATAACCGGTTCGATCGGCGTATTTGGGCTGCTCTTTGATATCGACGCATTTGCCGATCAATTCGGGGTGGACTTCGACCGCGTGGAGTTGGGGCCTTACGCCGGCATGTATTCCATCACCCGCGAGAAGACGGGTAAAGAATTGGCGCTTTTCCAGGAACGCGTCGACGGCTTGTACGATGACTTCGTCGAGCGTGTCAGCAACGGCCGCGACCTGAGCGAGGAACAGGTGCATGAAATAGCGGAAGGACGAATACACTCGGGTTCGGCCGCCCGTGCGAACGGGCTGGTGGACGAAACGGGCGGACTGCATGCGGCCATTCAATACGCCGCGGATGAAGCCAATATAGAAAGCCCGGAAATTTTGCAGTTTCCCGCTCCCCGTTCCTCGGTTGAAGCGTTGGCCGACCTCTTTGGCAAAGACGCGCCCCCCGTCGCCCGATTCAAAAACCTCGACTTATCCGAGCGCTTGATCGCGAAACACGCCCCCCTGCTCCGGCTCCTGCGCTCAGGCCCCGGCGCCTACGCGCTCTTGCCTTTCGATATCCGAATTGATTTCTGAAGCCGCCCGGAAACAGGTCGGGGAAAGCCCGGTAATCCGCTTGAAGGACCGGTTGAACTGTGAAATGGACTCAAAGCCGGTCTCAAAAGCGATTTCACTGACCCGACGATACGGGTCCCGCAATGACTGCTGCGCTTTTTCCACCCGTACACGGGCCAGATAATCCGTAAACGTCCTGCCCGTCGTCGCTTTGAAAACCTTGCAAAAGTGCCGCGTACTCGCGTGTACGGCCCCGGCCGCGTCATCCAGTGAAATGCGTTCCTGAAAGTGTTCGCTTATATATTCCTTTGCCGCCCGCACGAGCCGGGGCTCGTGCGACGCTTCCTCCTCCTCGAGCAGGTCCGAACACGCCAGCGCAAGGTGGTCCGCAAAGGTCGCCAGCAAACGTACCATTGCCTCGTATTGCACGGGATCCAGAACCCGGGTCTGAAAATAGGCCTTCTTCAAGGTCGTGAAATCCACCCCCGCATGCCAGGCACGCAGTTGTTGCTCGGTTTGGTGGAATTCCGCGGCGTTGGGCTCGTGCAGCAGGACCTGACCGGTGTGGAGCAGCGCAACGCGCCCACCGCTCACCCGGACGGGTACGGCGGTACCACACAAGCCCGCGAAGCATTGCAGTGTTTGCGGCTCCACCTGCGCCCCTTCCTCCAAATGCGCACGCACCTGCCGACAACTGGCGCAGCCCTCTGGCGCAGCCGCCATCACCTCGCAGAACGGGTTGCCGTCCTTCATCCAAACCGTCGACTCTTCTTCACAGCCCCCCGCCGACCGGAGCATCAGGGGCAGCCCTGTCGCCCGCCGGAAGGCCGCCTCATATTCCCGATACAGTTGCGTCGCCTTCAGGCGCTCGACAATACGAGCGGAACGAACAACGCCCTCGGCGGACGCTGTTTGCTCGAAGGATTGCGGGGGCTCTGTTGTCATGCTTCGGGAACCGGCGGTTTTTCGTGTGTTGTCCTGCTAACAGCCGCAGCGTGATTATGCGTAAATATGCGGAAATGTAGGCTCAATATGCTGAGACAACCTAAGGCGGCGCGTGAAATAATCAAGCCATGCATGAACACCTCGCCGCATATTTACGGGACAACCGCGATCAAATCATTGAGAGCTGGTTGACGGAGACGGATGTGCCTGCGGCTGCCGATGCCCCGGCCCAGGGGCGGGGCTTTGTTCCGCTGGTCTATTTGGCGGGCGCCTTTGACAGTATTCTTGAAATCCTCCGTCGGGAAGAAGCCTGTCAAGATATCGGCAGCACGCCAGCCCTGGACCTGAACGATTTTCTTGGAACGACCTGCGCCTGCAAGGAGCGCTGTTTCGGCGGCCGTGTCTGCATGGAGCTGCATGACGCCGGGTTGCAGGCCTTTCTCAGTGTATTTAACGAGAACTGGGACCCGGCGGGCGAATTCAAAGCTTTCGACTACGCCTACACCTCCGACCTGATCAACCACGCGATCTCCGGTTTTTTGGGCCGCCAGATCCGGAACTGCGAAGAAAAAGAGCGGCGCAACGACTGCCCCTTTTCAAACCATCCCTGAAATTATGGAAGCGCTCCGTCTCACCGTATATCTCAGCCTCAGGACTCCTTACCCCTGTGAAGTTTGCGTGACACCACCTTCGGATTTTCGG
>JBKGYB010000037.1:0-12628 GCA_046546295.1 Opitutales bacterium
GGATCATTCGATTTCGAAATTGTACGCGTATGCTGCGGGACAAGCGGTAAGTACGGATCCTTGTTATGCCTGGATTGCAGGGACCGGCTTATATGCCGGGTCCATGCGGGGCGCTCCATAGACGGCGACCGGTGTTCGGATTGGCAGCAAGGGGCTGGAAACAGGCGGCGATTCGAGAGTGCGCATATGAGCATAAGAGGGCGAGTGAAGGGAGGAGCCGCGGGCTAATTGCGGCTCGCCCGATGGATCAAATACATCCCGGCCGACTGAAAAAGAATGTTGGGCGCCCAGATCAGGAGGTCCGGACGCCAGGCGGGCGTTTCTTCCAGCCAGCTCACCACGACAATGAGGAAATAATAGCCCATCGCAATGACCAGTGCGATGCCGAGGTTCGCATAGGTTTCCTGTCGACCCACCCGAATGGCGAGCGGCACACCGAACACAGCCAATGAAAAGACGGAAAAGGCCATCGCAAAGTTCTTTTGCAGGTGCAGTTGCACCTCCATCCGTTCTTTCGACATCCCGCCCCCCGCTTCGGCTTCCGCCTCAAGCGCACGCCCGCGCTCTTCCATCAGTTGCCTGAAAGTCATCTCCTTGGTGCGGGCGGTGCGCCGGTTCCGTTGCCCGAACATCTCCCCGAGGGGCAACTCTATGGGCAATTCCCCGAAAAACAAGGACCGGACCGGTTCGCCCGCCAGCGTCTCCGCGCGCTCCGGATCCCGCCGTTCCGCTGTCCCGTTGAAAAGCGTCAGAACCAGGGAGTTGGCCCCCTGGTCGAACTCCAACGTCCCCTCTTCCGCCCGCAGGAAGACGCGCGCCCGCTGCTTGTCGTCCAATTCCCAGATCCAGAAATCCTTCATCGTCCGGCCCTCCTTGCCCCCCAGATAAATCACATAGCCGGGAAAAGCATCAATAAAGCGTTTTTCCTCGATAAATCCGAGCGGGTTTTCACTGACCGCTTCGCCCATCAGTTGTTTGTAGGCGAGACGCGATTGAGGGGCATAGTGCAGGTTGACCAGCACCGCCCCGACCATTCCGAAAAATGCAATCAGGAAGACGGGGGCGGCTATTTGATAAAGGCTCAATCCGGCCGCCTTCATCGCGGTGACTTCCCGCTGCGAGGAGAGACGCCCCAAGGCCATGAGTGTCCCCGTCAGCATCCCGAGAGGGAGCGCATAAGCCGCCACATACGGGATCAGCAATCCGACCAACTTGAAGAATATGCCGACGTGCAACTTCCCCCCGGCCACAAGTTCCGCAATGTCGCGGATCACATTGCCCATCAGGAGAACAAAAACAAACAGTCCCATCGCCATGGCGGTGGCGATGAGGATTTCCTTGAGGAGATGGCGGTGCAGTAATTTCAGCATGGCGCTCTCCCATTCCTCCGGTTTCAGCGGAAAAAGACAATGACATTTCGGGTTTGTTTGCGCGTATTGTTTTTCCGAACATGTTGTCCGCCATCCCGCCGGATGCATTGACTTTCCGGCGACGAAGCATTGCATTTCAGGGCATGGGCAACACTTTTGGAACACTCTTCCGCATCGCCACCTGGGGCGAGAGCCACGGCGGGGGCATTGGCGTCGTGGTGGACGGATGTCCGCCGCGCCTTCCGCTTACCATCGAAGACATACAATTCGAACTCGACCGGCGCCGCCCCGGCCAGAGCGCGATCACTTCGCCGCGCAAAGAGACGGACACCGCCACCCTGGAATCCGGAGTCTATGAAGGTCTCACGCTCGGCACGCCGATCGCCATCCATGTGCCGAACGCCGACCACCGTCCCTCCGCCTATACGGAGATGAAGGAAAAATTCCGCCCTTCGCACGCGGACTTCACCTACCAAAGTAAATTCGGCATCCGCAACCATGAGGGCGGCGGACGCTCCTCCGCCCGCGAGACCATCGGACGAGTCGCCGCCGGAGCGATTGCCAAAAAAATTCTTCACCGCGCGGGCGGCGTGGAGTTACGCGGATTCATATCCCGCGTGCATGATATCGAAATGCCCGAACTGGAAACTTTTCCAAGCCTTGAAGAGGTCGAAGCCAGTCCAGTCCGCTGCCCGCATCCGGAAACCGCCGCCCGCATGGTTGAACGAATTACAAGCGTGCGTTCGGAAGGGGATTCCGTGGGCGGCATCGTGGAATGTCGGATCCGTGGCCTGCCGCCGGGCCTGGGCGAACCGGTCTTCGACCGCCTGGAAGCGGACCTTGCAAAAGCCATGCTCTCTCTGCCCGCAACAAAGGGATTTGAAGTGGGAAGCGGGTTTGAAGGTTCCAGGCTCCGCGGCTCGCAACACAACGATCCGTTCGTCAACAAGGGTGGAACGATTCGCACCGCCACGAACCACTCCGGTGGTGTCCAGGGCGGCATCAGCAACGGGGAGGATCTGATCTTTCGCGTCGCTTTCAAGCCGACCGCCACCATCCTTCAAAAACAATCCACCGTCGACGCCCAAGGCAATGCCGTGGAGCTGGAAGCCCGGGGACGACACGACCCCTGCGTGGCGCCGCGCGCGGTTCCCATCGTCGAAGCCATGGCCGCCCTTGTTCTCGTGGATCATTGGATGCTTCAGCACGCGCAGTGCGGAAGTTTTGACTTTGATGCCGCGGCAAACCCGTGATTGTGAAACCCGCGAAACGCAGCCCTTCGCATTCAATCCTTTTGATCCTTGCCTCTCATGGAAATCGAACAAGATTCCACATCCCTCGTTTACCTGATTTACGGCATCCCGGGCTCCGGCAGGCGGGAAGCGCTCTTCGATCTCATCGAAGGCGCTGTCGCCCCCGGAGCGCAAGTCCTCTATTTCCGGCCGGAAGGGGAACCCCCGTCTCCCTTCGACGAACAACTCGAAGCTCTGCAAAACGTGCGCACCCAGTCCTGGCGATTGTCCAACGAACACGACCGCTGCCGTATCCAGCACGGCGCCATTGAAGCGGCGCCGGACAGGATCTTCTTTCTGGCGCCCGGGAACGGCGATCCCGCCGACATGGCGGAAGCGCTGAAGCACTGGGTCGATCACAACCCGTGCTCCATCGCCCGGATTATTACAGTGACCCACTGCTCGTTTCTCCATGAAAACCGGGATGCGGATGCCTGGTTCAACGCCTGTATTCATTTTTCCGATATCGTATTACTCAACCGACGCGAAAACGTGGGCAACAAATGGCTGCGGGATTTTGAAACCCGCTACAAGAAAGCATGCTACCCCTGCCGGTTTCTACCCGTAAAAAAGGGACGGGTCGACAACCCGCCCGAAGTGCTCGAACCCGAAGCCCGGCGTGTTTCGCTTTATTTCGACGAACTCCCGCCCATCGAGGAAGACGGCCTCGACGAAGAGGATCGGCCCGAGGACACAAAGCCGGACAAATTCATCGCACGCCTGGAAAGCGGGCGACGCGCCTGCCCCATCCCCGACATCAGAACCTTTCTCGAATAGCACGATTTCGATTATCCTAAGCCGGGGCGCCTGCGGCGGCTTCACCGGTCAAACCATCATCCCTTTCCTCGTCTTCGGCTTTCTTCTTTCCGGATTCGGTTTCGGATTCGGAATCCTCGTCCGCATCGACTTCAGGGCGCAGAATTATTTCCGACCGAATTTCGCCATGTTCCAGGATTTCGTGCACGTGCTTGCCCTCGACGGTTTCGTATTCGAGCAGCGCTTCGGCCAGTGTTTCCAATTCTTTTCGATGCTCTCTTATAATCTCAAGGGATCGTTCGTACTGCGCCTCGACAATATCGTGGATCGCCTTGTCGATCTTACGTGCGGTGTCCTCGCTGTAGTTCTGGGAACGCTGGATCTCCTGACCCAAAAAGACATGGTCCTTGTTTTCACCGTATGCAACGGGCCCGAGATCCGCCATCCCCCAGTCACAAACCATGTGGCGGGCAATTTTCGTCGCCATGCGAATGTCTCCCGCCGCTCCACTGGTGATATCCCCCATCACCAGCTCTTCCGCGGAACGCCCCCCCATCCCACAGCAAATCTGGTTGAAAAGCCGGCGCTTGGAATGGTTGTATACATCCTTCTTCGGCATGAACATGGTTGATCCGAGGCTTTGACCCCGGGGAATAATGGTCACCTTATGAACCGGCATGTGCCCGTCATCCACAATCGCCTGCACCAGCGCGTGCCCGGCCTCGTGGTAGGCCGTCACTTTCCGGTCTTCCTCATCCATCAACTTGCGGCGCTCGCGCCCAAAGGAAATTTTGTCGCGCGCATCGTCGATATCCTGCATCTCGACAACCTTCTTGTTGTAACGGGCGGCAATCAGGGCGCCTTCGTTCAAGAGATTCGCCAAATCGGCGCCGGAAAATCCGGGTGTGTTGCGCGCAATAACTCCAAGATCCACCGACTCCGCCAGAGCCACCTTTTTCGCATGCACATTCAGGATTTCGTGCCGCCCGTTTAAGTCCGGCAAATCGATCGTCACTTGACGATCGAAACGCCCGGGCCGCAACAACGCGCTGTCCAGCACATCCGGACGGTTGGTCGCCCCGATAATAATGACGCCTTCGTGCGGCTCGAACCCGTCCATTTCAACAAGCAGGGAATTCAGGGTCTGCTCGCGTTCATCGTTGCCTCCGCCGACACCGGCCCCGCGCTGCCGGCCCACCGCATCCATTTCGTCGACAAAAATGATGCATGGAGCGTTTTTCCGGCCTTGCTCGAACATATCACGCACCCGTGCGGCGCCCACACCGACAAACATCTCCACAAAATCCGAACCACTGATGGAGAAGAACGGGACTTCGGCTTCCCCGGCAACGGCTTTTGCCAACAATGTCTTGCCGGTCCCGGGAGGGCCCATCATGAGGACGCCCTTGGGGATGCGGCCGCCAATGCGCTGAAACTTCTTCGGATCCTTCAGGAAATCCACGACTTCACTGACTTCTTCCTTCGCCTCGTCACAACCGGCAACGTCCTTGAAAACGATGGAGTCCTTCTCGCGGGTCAGCATTTTGGCTTTGCTCTTGCCGAAACTCATCGCCCCCTTGCCGGCGCCCTTCAGCTGTCGCACAAAGAGGAAGTAGAGCAGCCCGATAATGAGCACAAAGGGCAGAAAACTGATCAATATATCCCGAAATGCCGTACTGCTGCGACGTTCGTCCAAATGCTCCCGAAGTAGGAGGAAGTCTTCCTCAGTCAAGCGGCCCTCGGCTGTGAAACGGATTTTTTTACTCGCTTTGGCCTCCGGGCGCTCCGAATTATAATCCGGGTTCCGCATCTGGCCCGAAATAACATAGCCGTTCTCGCCGAGCGCGGGTTCCGGCTTCATGTGACCGTCGCCTTTCTCGATTTCGCCTTCATCAACCGCCTCGACCAGCTCGTTGACAGACATTTCCCTTACGTTTCCTCCGACCCCCGGTTGTGCAAGCCAGAGCAGAAGAATAGCGGAAATAATGACCAACCAAATGAGCAAAACCTTTGGTTGGAAGCGTTCAGGCGGACCATTGCGTCCGGAATTATTTTTGTTTGATTGGTTATTCTGTGGAGACATCCGATTGAACACGGTGAGCTTTAAATGCGGTAAGTCAACCTAAGAGCCCGTGTTGTCTCCCGGCCGATTTTCAACGAATCTTTCGGCGGCAGCCCCGGCACCCATATAATTTGACCTTCCCCGTTTGTGACAACGGGCCGATGCTTTCGTTCCCCCGCCGGCACGCGCCGGTCGATGAACCAGTCGTGCAGTTTTTTTGAGCCCGGCGCGCCGATCGGACAAAATCGGTCGCCGGCCTGCCAGGAGCGAACATAAAGACGATCTCCCTGTTCCTGTTCCCAGGCGAGATAGGCCTGGCGGGCGGGATCAACGTCACCTCGCAGGACCGCCGTCCGCTCCGCCTCCTCCAAAAGGATCGCCTGCGCTTCCATCACCGCGCCCGTCGACAACACAATGCGCTCTCCCACCGACAAATCAACCGCCTGCAGGGGCGTGCCCGGAAATTCTTCATCCGCCTCCGGCGCCAAGCTAAGGCAAGTTGGCTCCAGTACGACAAAAGCACGTCCTGCGCTAATCCGACCGCTTTTTTTGTCGCTGCGGGCGGTTTCCACCAATGCATCGAGGGCTTGTGCGCTAAAGGAGGGAAGGATGCCGGCGGCATCCAGCCATGCCCGCAACGCCCTGCGTGCCAAAGCCTTGGGGGCGTCCCGTAACCGCGCCCTTTCCAAGGAGGCCGCGCCTGCAAATGCCTCCGGAAAATACTGCCGGGCGCAGACGGCCAAGGCCTCCGCATCTTCCTCCAATAATCGCCGGGCGCGACCGGCTCCGGCCCGGACATCGCGCTTGAGCGCGTTTTCCAGCGCGGGAATCACTTCCCACCGCAGGGCATTGCGAGCGATGGATCGGTCCGTGTTCGAGTCATCCTCGCACCACGGCATCCCGCATTTTTCCAACAATTCACGCACCTGCGCCGCAGACACATGCAAAAACGGACGAATGTGCACGGGCCCATCATCAAAACGATGAACCGGCCGGGGCGCAGCCAAGCCTTCCGTCCCGCTACCGCGCCCGATACGAAGGAGCAGGGTTTCCAGAATATCGTCGTTTTGATGGCCGAATGCTATCCAGCGGCAATTCCTGGCCCGTGCCACTTTCCATAAAAAATTCAAGCGCAATGCACGGGCGCTTGTTTCCGTAAACTCGACCTTATTTTCCGAACAACGCTCCGAATGGAAGCGACAGCCCAATTCCGCCGCCAGTTCCGAAACAAATGCTTCGTCCTGATCGGAAGCGCGCCCGCGCCAGCGGTGGTTGTAATGCGCAACTTCAATGGAAAAACCGGTGTTTTCTTTTGCCCACACCCACAAAAGGCACAATAAAAAGACGGAATCCGCGCCTCCGGAGCAAGCGACCAACACACGTGGCGGGTGCGACGACTTAAGTTGTCCGAGCACCTCCGGATGAAGGCCCGGATCTTTCGCCGCGTCCCACAGTTTCCGGGCCGCGCTTGCCCAACCATCCGATGGTTTCTTTTCGAGCATATAGAGGCGTATTCCAGTCTGTGAAGTGAATTTCAGGTTAAAGCATCCACCATGGGATGGCCGTGACCTGGTCGGTGAGCTTGGCGGGGCGGGGGCATCGGCAGACCACGTAGCCGCGGGATGCTTCATCCGCATGCTCGGAGAGGAAAGTCTGCAGGTGGCGGGCGTCTTTGACGCTTGGGTTCTCGGTCCACTTGACCTCGATCGGGATCAAGCGGCCTTCGAATTCAACAATGTAATCGATCTCCATGCCGTCGCGGGTCCGGTAGTAGGCGAGAACGCCCCGGTCGGCGTAGCCCAGGCGCCGCTGGAGTTCCAGCCCGACCCATTGCTCGAAGCAGCGCCCGGGATCGGCCAGCACGGTATCATGGGAGGGGCGAAGGTCCGCCGCCGCGTGCCGCACGCCGAGGTCGAAAAAGCAGAAACGGGCGTGGCCCAGAAGGTTTTTTCGCGGACTCCGGGTAAACGCCGGAATCCGAAAACCGACGAACATGTCCTCCAGCAGTTGGTAATGCGATTTGACCGTCGGCTGGCTCAGCCCAGTCTCACGGGCAATCTTCGCATAATTGAGTGATTGCCCGGATTCCATGGCGGCGAGTTTCAGAAAATTCAAGAACGCCCCCCAGTCTTTGACGTAGCCTTCGCGGCGTATCTCCTCCTCCAGATAAATCGTGGCGTAGGATCGCAGCAGGGATTCGCGTATCGCTTCGGGCGCCCGTAAAACGCCCGGCAAATCACCGTAGGCCAGTCGGTCGAGCAGATCATCCCGTCCCTCAAGCGACGGATGGAAAGAAGCGGCATCGATGATCGGCACGCGTGATTCGAATTTTCCCTTCCCAGGACGCTCGGACAGCATCAGCGGATAGAGGCGATGCAATAAAGTGCGGCCCGGCAAAAGATTCGCCCCGGAAACCCTGAGCTTGCGTGCCGAACTGCCGCAAAGCACGAAGAGGAAGCGCTCTGGCTCACGGTCGTAAAGCACTTGGATGGCATCGAAGATGGAAGGCGCCAGTTGCGCCTCGTCCACAAAGACAGTGGTCGGACGGTTCCGCACATTGAGTGCTTCGCACTCTCGGCGAAAGAGTCCGGGTTGAGCCAGCAGGCGCCCGCGCTCTTCGGGATCCGCCAGATTGTAGCTCAAATCAGGATCGAGCAAGTCCAGCAACAATGTCGTCTTGCCCGTTTGCCTCGCCCCAAAGAGAATATGGACGTAGGGGTAGCGCAGCTTTTCTGCCAAGCGACCGGCGAGGTAACGATTGATTTCCATAGGTTAACTTTATTAATAAAGGAAAAATATAAATGGCAACTTTATATTTGTAAAAAAGTCGCTCATCCGACAAATGTCGGATAGGCACGATTTGCGGGGACTGTTATGCTAGTTGGCAATAATTCTCTGTAGCTTTTCTGTTGCCGCAGTATCCCTCTCACTGAATGCTTCCACTATGCGATTTACCATCTCTTTCAACGCTTCGCGCCTTGGCTTCGGTCTGGTCGCGCTCTTTCTCACCGGGCTGTTCCTGTCCGCCCCCCTTTCCGCCCAGGAAGGCGACGGCGTGGCTTCGGCGGACGGTGGCGCCGAGAACGCGACCGCGCTGGAATCGGAGGCGGCGGGCACGATCGACTGGGGGGCGGAAGTCCTCAAGGGCGGCGCCGTGGCTTTCGTGTTGATCGGAGTGGCCGTGACGGGGCTGGCTTTCTTCCTCGAACGTCTTTACTCGGTCCGCCGGGCGAAGTTCGTCTCCGGGAAGAAGTCCGAGGCCATTTTGAAACCGTGGCGACGCGCCGATATCGAAGCGGCGCAACGGGCTGCCCGTCGGGACAAGACGATCTTCGGACGCGTGGCCGAGTATATCTCGACCCACACCCATTTGAGCTTCGAGATCGTCAGCTTCGGCGCCTCGGACATGGTTTCGCGGGCGGTCGGGCGTCAGTTGCAGCGGACATACCCGCTGGCCATCGTGGCGACGGTCTCGCCGCTGCTGGGGCTGCTGGGCACGATCATCGGTATGATCGAAGCCTTTCAGAAGGTGGCCATCATGGGCGACACGGGCGATGCCTCGGTGCTCGCCGATTCGATCGGGAAGGCCTTGATCACCACGGCGATCGGGCTGATCGTGGCAATTCCCGCCTTAAGCGCCTATCACTATTTCAAGATGAAGGTCAACAACCTCGGCATTCGCATCGAGGAGGAGATGGACGAGATGCTGGCGCTGTGGCTGATGCCGGAGGCGGCTGAAGCACCCGAACCTGAATCGGCCCCGGCTGATCCGGAGTCCGAAGTCCCGCAAGCATGAGTCGGCGTCTCGCACAGTTGGCTGCCAGCAGTCCCGAGCACCGGAAGACGCTTTTTTTGCTGCGCCGCCGCCGGGCGCGCCGCAGGAGCGGTGGCGACGATGCCGCCGTCGATCTGTCGCCCTTGATCGACGCGGTCTTCCTGCTGCTGATTTTCTTTCTCGTCACCACCATGCTCAAGCGCCTGGAGAAGCAGATCCCGGTTGTGCTGCCGGATGCGTCGGCGACGCTCTCACGAGTGGCCCATACCGACGAGGTGGTCTTCCTGATCGATTCCGAGGGGGCGGTTTCGGAGGGCATCCCCAAGCGCGGGAGTGGCGGCGAGATCAACTATCGCCCGGTGGAGAATTTCGACGGACGATTAAAGACGATCGCCGAGGAGCGCGGCGTGGAGGTTCCGGTCCGGGTGGACGCGCAGCGGGAGGTCGGCTTCCAGAAAGTGATCGATCTGCTCGACACCCTCTCCATCCAGGGCTTCGAGGAAGTGGGCGTGCGGCTTTTCCACCGCGAAGAAGAGTATTTTGAATTGAAAGACGTGAAAGGAGGCGGGCAGCGCTAGCCGCCGGTTTTATTATGGCTCGACGACCCTGGCAGCAAGACGAAGACGTCGCCCTCGACATGGGGCCGATGATCGACGCGGTGTTCCTGCTGTTGATCTTCTTTCTGGTGACGACGATGCTCAAGAAGGACGACACCACGGTCGAGGAGATCGATCTGCCGATCTCGCGTTCCGCCCTCGAAATGCCCCCGGACGACTCCCAGGTGGTGATCAACATCGACGAGGAGGGGGCGCTCTACTACATGGGCGAGGAGACCACCGTCCAACTGCTGCACGAGGAGATGCGGGCGCTCGAACGCGACGATCCCGAGGCCCGCATACGGCTCGACACCGACGAGGATACGCCCTTTCATCGGGTGGTCGAAGTGCTTGATTTGCTCGCCTTCCGCAACCTCCGCAACGTGGGCGTGCGCACCTACCACGAAAAATTCGATTGACCAAACCGATGCCACAAAAAAAACATTCGAGCGTTTCACGGGCCGAGACCACACGGGTCTTGTTCGTCGCCTGGGTTATCGCCCTGATCCTGTCGGGCGGAGTGGCGCTGGCGCTGTATATGAACCCGGACTGGCGGCGGAGCGAATTCGCCATGGTGGACGAGGAGACGGACGAGGAGGGCGTGGTCAAAAAGAAGGTGAAAGTCGAACGGCCCGAGCCGAACGAGGAGCAGGTGCGCGAGATCGCCCGCAATCAGGAGCGGAAGAAACGCGACGAATTGAAACGCGAGGTCAAGAAGATGGTTGAAATCCTGCGCGAGACCGATGAGGTCAAAGAGGAACGCAAGAAAGACCTGGCCGCCAAGACGGCCGACGACGAGGCCTTCCGGCTGGCGATTGAGATCGAAGTCCTGGCCTCGCAGTTGCGGCGGGCGGTTCAGGCGGATCCGTTCATGAGCGAATACGAGGTGCCGCAAAAAGGGACTGCCCGCGCTTTGGAGATCGCCACCCGCTTGGCCGACAAGGCGCGGGCGGACGAGGACGGGGTCTTGTCGCCGGATGAAGCCGCCGGGCAGATCGAAGTGACCGAGGAGTTGGTCTCGGTCGCCGAAAAGCTGGTCGAAGCGTTTCAGCGCGGTCGGTCGAATTTGATGAATGATGCCGCCGATAAACGCGGGAAACGCAAGATCCGCAAGGAAATGCAGGATGAAATGCGCTTCTCCGACGAGCTGTCGGAGAAGGCCGAGGATTACCTCGCGTTCATCCGCGAGTTGATGGATGCCCGGATGAGTGAGGACGAGGAATCCCTGCCGGAAATGCTGCCGGAACAGTTGACGGAACTCGGTCGGGAGATGCTCGAACAGCTCACCGATGAGCAGGTCGGGGAACTCGAAGCGGAGTTGGCCGAAGCGGAGGGCCTCGAACCGGACGAGCGGGATTTCGCGCAAAGTGAGTTGGCCGAAGCCGCCTCCGACCATCTGCCGACCGAGGAACTGGGGGATCTGGCTCAATCGTCTTTGGCGGACGAAGAAGACCTCCCCTTCGATCCCTCCGACCTGTCGGAGGAGCAGTTGACCGAGACCGGACAGCAGGCGCTGGAATCCTACGGCCAGCAGACCGAGGACGAAGAGACGCTCGCGCAATACGGCGATGAGGCCCTGGACCAGATGTCGGCCCACGATCTTTATGATACCGCGCAGGAACTGGGAGACGCCGTCAACGAGAACTTCACCGAAGCCCGCGCCGCCGAGCTGGCCGCCGCCCAGGGGGAGAGCTTCGAGGAGGCCTTGAACGATCTCTACCAACCGGGCATGCCCGAGGCCCCCGATCTTTCCGAAGAAATTGGCCCGCAGGCGCCGACCCCCTCGAACGCACAGGAGTTCGAGGCGTACAACGCGGCCCTCGAACAGGCCGCCCGCGCCGCCTCGAACATAGCCAAGACCTCCGAAAGCCGCGCCTCCCAACTGACCGGGCGGACGGGGGAGAACGGCGAACTTTCCGGCGAGCAGCTCTCGCAACAGATGCGTGCCCAGACCGAGGTAAAAACCGCCATGAGCGCGATGGCGTCGACCCAGGGCCAACCAAAGAGCGCCATGACGGATATGACAACCGTCATGGCGCAATCCTACGGCATGGATGGGGGCAATCTGTTTGACGACGAAGGCCGGATGAACCCCTTGCTCAACCGCGGTTCCTTCGAGGGCAGCATGGGGGACAACCGACCGCAGGACGGCGCCGTCCTCAAGGATATCAACACCCGGCAAATCATCTCCCAAAGCCTGCCGGGCCGCAAGTTCACCGACGATTCCGAGCGCAAGGGCTGGGTCTTTGTCGATACCTGGTATGTGATCGGCCCGTGGAAAAAGCCCAACAACGCCGCGACCTCCTTCGAAGACAAAAAATTCCCGCCGGAGACCCTGGTGGATTTCGATGCGGAGTATCCCGGCCAAAAGCACCCCCTGACGAAAGAGCCGCTTACGTTGAAGTGGCGCTTCGTCCAGAGCAACCGCATCCGGATCAACCCGCCGGATGAGACGACCAACAGCACCTACTACGCCTATACCGAGGTCTATTCCGACCGTCCCCGCGAGATCTTGCTCGCGGTGGGGACGGATGATTACGCCAAGATCTGGCTCAACGACCTCGTCGTCTGGAAGGAAGAGGGCCTGAGTTCCTGGCAGCTCGACCAGGGATTCCGCAAGGTTTTGCTCAAGGAGGGCTACAACAAGGTTCTCGTGCGCCTCGAAAGCGGGCCCGGAGTGGCCTTTTTCTCGCTGGTTCTCTGCCCGGTGGATCTGGAGCGTTCATCCTAAAAAGATTAGTACAACCACTGATGCACACTGATCCCGCTGAGCGGGA
>JBKGYB010000038.1:0-12495 GCA_046546295.1 Opitutales bacterium
ACCTTACGGGGACGTTTGCTGAAGCTGCACGCTACTTTAACCTACATTCCGCAGTACAACCACTGATAACCACTGATCCTGCTGAGCGGGACTGATCAATAACGACTTATGGATATAGGGCCTTTCGCCGAACAGGCGAAGCGCGCTAACCCTTTGCTAATCAGTGTCCACCAGTGTCCATCAGTGGTTGTACTAACCTTTTTGGGTTTATCGGGCGAACCGCGACCACAGAGTCGGTTAGACCGCAACAATCCTGTTGCGTGGGTTCGACAATGCTCACCCCAGGAAAGCCAGTCGCTACAATCGTTGTCGGGGCGGGGGCCGCGATTCAGGGTTAGGGACGCGGCTGGCCGATCGCGTCGAGGAGCGGCCCGAACCAGGGGGTGGCGGTGTCGAAGGGCTTGCCGCCGGCGATGCGCTCAAACTCTATGGCGCGCAGGATGCCGCGATTGTCTTCGTCGTGCCCGATCACACCGCTCTGTCGGGCAAGCGCGCAATCCACCGCGAGGTCGGTGCAGCTTTTAATGAGCCGAAGGTCATCGGGATTCGCCGGCGCCGCCCGTGAGAAATACCCGCTCTTCTGAACGAGCACTTTTTCCGCGCCGAGTTTTTCCGCGAATTGTTCGCCGAACCATTTGCCGGGGTTCACGGCATCGAGTTTGACGTGGCCGAAGGGGTCCCGGGGGACTTCTTCCCCGTTCGCCTCCATTTCCCGGACGATGCTTTCCACGCCCGCCCCTTCGGAGATGAAGAGGTTCACGTTGTCCTGGGCGTCCATGATTCCTTTGAGACGGGCCGATTCGGCGGGGATATCGATATCCATTTCCGGAAGAAATACCGCATGGACGTCCTTGTGCCCTGCCGCCAACCCGATGGGGTCGACCCATTCAAGCCGTTGCAGGCGGTTGCGATACGCCCGGGCAGTGGCGGCGGTCAGCCAGCCGCAGTTGCGCCCCATGACTTCGTGGATGATGAGCATCCGCGGGTTGGCCGCGTGTTCGGCGACCACGTTTTCAAAAAACCGGGCTCCTTCTTCCGCTGCTGTCCATGCGCCGAGGCTCTGGGCAATCGGGAAGACATCATTGTCGATGGTCTTGGGCAGGCCGACTACGGTGAGTTCATGCCCGTTTTCCCGGAGGTGGGCGGCGAGGTCGGCCGCGGCTGTGTTGGTATCGTCGCCGCCGATGGTGTGCAGCACGTCGACGCCGTCCTTTTTCAGCTGGGAGGCGGCGACATCAAGCGGGTCTTCTCCTTCTTTCACGAGGCCGCGTTTAACGCAGTCCTTGACATTGGTCAGTTTCACGCGGCTGTTCCCGATCGGAGACCCGCCGTGTTTGTGAAGGATGCCTGCGTGGGCGCGGATTTCCTCCGTCACGGGAATCGAATCCCCCAGCAGGAGCCCTTTGTAGCCGCTGCGATAGCAGAGGAGTTCAATGTCCGGGTGTAGCTCGGAGTAGCGTTCGACGAGCCCTCCCAACGCGGAAGACAGGCAGGGGGCGAGGCCTCCGGCGGTCAGGAAGGCAGCTTTTCGGATAGGTTTGTGTTCGGCCATGATGTGTGTGTTCCTTTCTGTGATGCGTTTACGGATGGTGGAATTCGGACGCCGAATCAAGCCTTCGCAACGGGAAAAAAACAGTTGTGTTTTTCTTTGGTGATAGGGCCTTGACAGGCGGCATGTGAGCTTGTTTTATGGCGCGCTTCGGTTTTCACGATGAAAATTTATTGGAGAGAATAATTTATGAAACCTACTTATAAGCCATCCAAACTTCGGCGCGCCCGTAAATTCGGTTTTCGCGCCCGCAATGCCACCCGAAGCGGCCGCAAGATCCTTGCGGCACGCCGAGCCCGGGGACGACGCCGTCTTGCCGCAACGCGAAGCGGGCGATGATCCCGGTTGTGCCATGGGCGTACGAACTTCGCAGCGCTTGTGTTCCCAAAAGGAATTCCAGGCGGTGCGCGAAAATGGGGAGCGTTTCTTCTGCGGTCCGTTCATCGTGCAGTGCAGCTGCCGCGACGACAAAGGGGAGCCCCGCTTGGGAGTGATCGCCAGCCGTCGGGTGGGATCCGCCGTGAAGCGAAACCGGGGCAAGCGACTGGCGCGCGAAATCTTTCGCCGTCATGCGGGGCTTTTGCCCGAGGGCATGGATTGCGTGGTCGTTCTGCGCGCCAAATTTGATCGCTATCCCTTTCCCGAACTGGAAGATCGTTTCAAAAACGCCTGCGAATGTTTAATCCGGCGGATCAATCAAAATTGCAACCAGGAAAGCGGGAGTGGAACTGAGGAATGAGCGGACCCCCGGAGAACATGAGGCAAAGGAAGGGCTTTCGGATGAATGTCCTGCCAGCCCGATTGGCGGCAATCCTGGTGCTGGCATACCAATGGACGCTTTCCCCCCTGAAATATGCCCTCTGTGGTCCCGGGTGCGGGTGTCGGTTTCAGCCAACTTGCTCCTGTTATGCGCGTGAAGCCTTTTTGCGCTTCGGTTTTTGGCGGGGGTGCTATTTGGCTGTGCGCCGCATCCTGCGCTGCCATCCCTGGCATCCCGGTGGATACGATCCGCTTCCAAGCTTGAAACATCCTTCGACAAAGAACATTCGGGCGCCTTACCAAACAAATTCAGATGGATAAGAAAAATACGATTTTAGGGCTCTTCTTTATTTTGGCGGGCATTGGTTTCATGTTCTGGCAAGCTCGCCAGATGGAAGAGCAGCGTCTGCGGGAGCTGCGCGAAAATCCCGAGCAGCGGGAAGCCGGAGAGCGCGGACAGTCGGATGAAAAGACATCCGCTCCAACCGCGCCCGAGAGCGGGGATGTCGCCGCCGACGAAGACAGTGATCGGCAGTCGGCCGGCGGGGAAGAGGGCGCATCCGATCTCAACTTGCTTGCAAGGGATGTGGATCCTGAAAAAATGCCGACGGACACGCGGGGCGACGAGCCCGAAGGCGCTGTCGATGCGAGTGAAGGGCTCAAGGAAGAAGCGGAAATGCCGGAGGAGAGGACGGTGACGCTTGCCAACGAATTTATTGAAGTCGTTTTCACCTCCCGGGGCGGGGCGATCCACGAAGTGCGGTTTCTCCGGACCAAACGCGGGGGGCGGGATGACTATGTCTTCAATGAGGACGGGTTTTTGCCGGCCCTCAGTGTGAGCCTTGAGGCGGAGGACGGGAAAATGGACGAGGTGGCGTTGCCCTATGCCATTGAAGAAGAAGGGCGGAATTCCGTCACTTTCGCGTATGAAGCCGGTGACGGACTTGTGATCCGCCGGAAGTATGTCCTTACCGCCAACGAGTCGGAGGATGATCCGTATATTATCCGTCACAGAACGACGTTCGACAACCAGTCGGACAGCACGAAAGCTTTATCGACGATTTATTTTAACCTTGGCACGGCGCGGCCTCTTGCAAACGGGCAGTTCTTGATGAATTACCTGAATGTCGGGCATTACAATAACGGGAACGTTGAATTTGTCGGGATTAAAAAACTGGTCGGAAGCGAGGGCTTCCTCGGCATCGGGTCGAACAGCCCGCAGGATTTGATTCAGATCAGGGAGCCGATCGAATGGTCCTCCGTGAAAAACCAGTTTTTTGCAGCGGTTTTGACCGGGGAGCGGAAGGCGGGAGCCCTCAATATTTATCCGGTTGAAAGTCCCGAATCCGTCGCGGCGGATAAAGAGGAATCCGGGCTCACTGCAAGCGTCGGTTACGAATTGGGCCGGGTCGACAGCGGGGCTGAAAAAAGTTTGGATCTCGAGTTTTATATCGGGCCGAAGGAATTCAAGCGCCTGCAGTCCCTGGGCAATGAACAGGATCTTGTCATGCAGTTCGGCTTCCTCGGGTTTTTCAGCAAGTTGTTGCTGGCGTTCATGTATGGGATACACGCCATAGTGCCGAGCTGGGGCTGGTCCATCGTCATTATGACGATTTGCATCAAGTTGCTTTTCTGGCCGCTCACGGCAAAGGCAAGCCGTTCACAGAAACGGATGTCCAAAATCCAGGGCCCCATGGCGGAGTTGAAGGAAAAATACAAGGACAACCCGCAGAAGATGCAGCAGGAGACAATGAAGCTCTTTCGAGAGCACCAGGTTAATCCGGTTGCGGGGTGCCTGCCGATCCTGATCCAAATGCCCATTTTCCTCGGGTTGTTTTACATGCTCCGTACGGCATCCGAATTGCGGTATGAGCCGTTTCTGTGGGTTTCCGACCTCTCTCAGTCGGACACGATCGCGGAAATTGGCGGGTTCCCGCTGAACTTGCTGCCATTGATCATGGGCTTGACCATGTTCCTGCAAATGAGCATGATGCCGGTGTCACCGACGGCGGATCCGGTGCAACAAAAGATTTTCAAGTTCCTGCCGGCGGTGTTTCTCGTGTTCCTCTACAGCTTCCCTTCGGGTCTGGTTCTGTATTGGACGGTTCAGAATATTCTCACTATCGTTCAACAGAGAATCACCAACGCCAAGCTGGAAGCCGAGGAGGCGGTATCCGCTGAAAAGGCATCGAACGCGAAGGTCGCCGCCGCAAAGCCGGTGGGCGGAACAAAAAGTTCCGGCGGCTCGGCGCGTGCGAAAAAACGGAAGAAGCGCAAATAAACGGAAACACGTCACAGGCGGGGTTACGCCCCCGTCTGACACAACCACATACGCCCTCCGGAAAGGGCTAAATCACTCAAAAAAGGATTCAAGTTATGTCAGGACACAGCAAATGGGCGACGATCAAGCGCCACAAGGCATCCGTGGATGCCAAGCGGGGAAAAATTTTCAGCGTATTGAGCAAAGAGCTGACTCTTGCGGCTCGGGACGGTGGCGGCGATCCCGAGTTTAATCCGCGTCTGCGTACCGTGATCTACAAGGCGAAATCGGAAAACATGCCCGCCGATAATGTGGATCGCGCGATCAAGAAGGGGACGGGTGAATTGCCGGGGGTGGTGTATCATGAGATCGTTTATGAGGGCTACGCGCCCGGCGGCGTTGGCCTGATCGTCGAGGTGACCACCGACAACAAGAACCGTTCCGCTGCCGACGTGCGCAGTGTGATGAACAAGCACGGGGGGAACCTCGCGGGTGTCGGAGCGGTGTCCTTCCAGTTTGAGCGCAAAGGGCAGTTTATCCTGGAATCCGGAGCGGTCGCCGAGGATGACCTCATGGAGCTCGCGCTTGAGGCGGGCGCCGAAGATGTCAAAAATCACGGCGACCATTACGAGGTTGTTTGCGCCATGGGGGATTACGACGCGGTTTCAAAGGCGCTGTCCGACAACGATATAGCGATGGCTTCCGCAGAGCTCGCGTACATCCCGAATGTCTGGATGCCGATGACGGACAGCGAAACGACCCGGAAGGCGTTGCGTCTCATTGACGCCCTCGATAATCTGGAAGACGTCAAAGCGGTCCACTCGAACATGGATTTGGCGGAAGGATTGCTTGCGGACGAAGACTACGCATAAAGTGAAAATTTTGAACAATTTCCTTGCGTCATCCCGCCGTCTGTTTCATTCTCAGGTATAAATTGATATCAATTTTTTTAGTCCAAACCTCAGAACCAAGTAAATCATGATACGTCAAATTCAAGTATTCGCGCTTTTAGCTGTCGCTGCCATCCTGCTTTCCGCATGTGGAAGTAATTCTTCAGGAACTTCGTTTACGAGGCCGGAATCCACAAATGTGCTTGGGATTTACAAGCACGAAAGCGAAATTTTTTCGCCTACCGGCCCCGCCACCTTTCAGATAAAAACCGACGAGCTGGTCGCCCGGAGAAACTTTTCGGGTGACAAAACCCAGTTGCTCTGGGGCTTGGTGTCCTTGGAGGATTATTAAATCCGCAACGCTTATTCCCTTCGAAAAGCCGCTTCCTGCTCGGGAGCGGCTTTTTTTGCGTGCCGCAGTTCGATAATAATTTGTAAATCTCTTTTTATTAACGGTTTCAGGAGAGAATGAAGCATATTTATGCTTGCGCTCGAATAACTGAGAGTCAAATTGGCAATTGAGTTGCGGCGGAATTGTACTGCCACCTTCTCGCTGACACTGAACCACGGAACCCGCCAATTTTCACCAAATAGAATAGAGCGCGCAGGAATCGCTCAATGACAGGGAATGTTTAGATCCAAGAGCAAGGGACTTTTTGTTGACGTCTCGGAATTTTCCATACTGGCCGCGCGAACAACCGGTCATAAGCCTCCTATGGAAGTGCGGGAAATCGCTGAATTGCCGCTTGGGCCAAGCGTGGGGAGCGAGGAGATCCAGGCCTTTTTAAAAAATCTCGTCGATTACAAGGAGGGCGGGTATATCGTTTCACGCTGCGGGGTATATCCTGACAAGCGGTTTCTGCGCTACCATGAGCTGGAAAGCTCGAAAAAAAGCAGGGGGCCGGTGGATTTGACGAACATTTTGCGGAATGAGTACGGGATCGATACGGATGCTTGCATGATCTCGATCATGGATGCGCAGGATGGGGCCGAGTATGTACCCGGTGAAGGACAGGCAAGGAAACTGGTTATATGCGGGGCGCCTACCGAGGAGGTTCAAAAGAAACAGGACATGCTTCTGCAATACGGTCTTTTCCCCGAGCGCTTGGAGATTTCCACAATGACGACGCTGGGGGGGATTTGCGATTATGCGCGTTTTCAGGGGCTCGATTCCCCCGTCTTGTCTCTTGAACTCACCTCTGACGTCACCAATGTCTTTATCCAGAACCGGGGCAAAGTCGAAATGGCGCGGCCTGTGGCTTTTGGCTTGGACAGCATATACCCGCTTCTCCAGAAGGAGCTTGGGTTAAAGGATGAGGCGTCGGCCCGAAAACTGTTTTTCTCGAATACTTTCGATTTTGCGGAAATGGGTTCAAAACTGCTTCGGGAGATCACAAAAGAATTGCAGGCTTCGACCGGATTTTACGAGGTGCGAACGGGGCAGACAATCGACCGGATCTTTCTCAGCGCGTTGCCGCAAAATTTGATGTGGGTTGCAAACACGGTTTCGGATGCTCTTGGCGTTGAGCTGTTGCAGCCGGATATAGAGGAATGGATGAAGAGTTTGAATGTCAATCTGGCCGACGGAGTGGAAGTGAACAAGCTCGGCCCGCGTTGGTTTGCCTTGTTCAGTTTGATGGGAGAATTCAGCCTAAGAAAGGAAGCGTCGGGTGAGTAAACAAAAGAAAATGCTTCAGCCGAACTGGCGCCCTAATTTCCGGATTTCTTCGACGTTGCCGGATATTAAGCTGGTGCGGACCGGCTTTACGGTTAACTTTATCGCACTTGCCCTCTTATGTGTTGCGGCATTCTGGATCGCCCAACGGGAATACCAGGCCATGATTTTGGAGTCTTCGGTTGAGGAGTTGGAATCACGTGTAAGCGCGGGCGAGGCGAATGACGGGAAGTTGGTGAAGCTCAGTCAGGAATTCCGCGAAAAAGGCCGCTTGATACAAGAACTTGATCGGTTTTTAGGCGCCCCGTTTCTTCCCCATGAAGTCCTTATCGCTTTGACGAACACACAGCCTGATGAGCTCGTCATGTCGCGTCTCGAATTTTCAGAGCGGGTTCGGGGAGAGGAAGATTCAAAATACCTTGCCTATATTGTGAACGTGCGCGGAAAAGCGAAAAATCTTCCCGCAGTCGGGCGATTTAAAAGGAAATTGGAGAATATGGAATTGTTTAATGTGGCCGGCATGGGGGTTGAAGTTGGTGAAACGATTGAAGGCAGAGATGATGAAACCGGGTATTTCAACTATCGTATAGCAGCCACAATTTCTCCTGAAGAAGAACCTGAGGAAGGGGAAGAGGAAGAGGAAGGGGAAGAGGAAGCCGGAACATGAAGAGCCAAGGATATATTGCCATGCTAAAGGAGTATCCGTTCGCCATCGGATGCCTGGTTTTGATGATTGTTTGTGCCGGCGTCCTGTATCTTCGGAAGGATGTTGTCGCAGAACTTGCAAACCGTGAGGATGAGGTGAAAACAAGGTTGCGAATGATCGAGCGCAACGCTTCCAATGCACAAGGCTTGGAGGAGGATGTCAAAGCCTTGGAGGATGCGATCGACACAATTGCGGACCGGCTCTTTCACCGGGACGAGCGTGCTTCGAATACAAATTTTTTCTATTCCCTGGAAGAACGGGCTGATATAAATATTTTACAGGTCAACCAGCTCGAGGATCAGGCGCAAGCGTTTGCCGCGGACGGACCCCGAGAATTGAAAGGGTACGGCGCCATACCCTATCAGCTGACAATCCAAGGCAAATTCTCCGAAATTATACGCTTCCTTGGGGCGCTTCGCAACGTCGAGCCGTACCTGCGTGTATCGAGTCTGCAACTCAGCTCGGGGGGGAGACAGAAGGCTCCCGACGGTATGTTGAGCGTACAATTAAAAATAGCCGTGTTGGCACGGAAAGATTGAAAATGAAGCCAGCCACAAAATCCATTCTCCGAAGCGTTCCGGCATTGCTTTTTATTGCTTGCGCGGCAATGGGTGCTTCCGAAATTAACTTGAGCGGGAGGAAGGATGCGGTGCTTCCCGTGGAGAGGCGCGATGCGGTTCATGAAGTCGCGCGGAATTATTTAAACAAGGAAAAGCCGCAATACGATACGGATCCGGAGGAACTGGACAACCCCTTTGTTTTCAGGGGGGAGGAACCGGAAGTCGAGGAACCCGCTTCAAGCGAACCTGAAGAGCCGGAACCGGTTACCTACAACGACGCTTCGGTGCTCCGGCTTGTGGCGGCAAAGTTTGTAGACCAAATCACCGGAAGTCTTTCGAGGGGGTCGGAACGGTTTCTTCAGCTTGAAAACGGCAGGTTGTTGCGGGCGGGGAGCCGTCTGTCGGTGCGGCTTCCGGAAATGGACGGTCGCGAATTTGACCTGATCATATCCGAAATCCGAGAAGACGGATGCACCCTCAGGCTGGGCGATGCTACGCGCTCGATCTCTTTCCAGGACTCAAAATCCGCGGAATCCGGAAGCGTCGAATTTTCGGAGCAGCCGGAATAGCCTGTAATTCACACACATCAAATCCAATCACCCAATCACCTAACTATGAAAAAACGAAACCTGACAACACTGCTTATCCTTTTTTTGCCCATGGCGCTTATTGCCCAGCAAGAATCCGATTCAACCGATTCAACCGATTCAACCGACGACCAGGATATCGTTGTGATTGAAGAGGAACTCCAGGACAGTGAAACGGAAACCGAAGATGGAGAAGAAGGACAAGAGGACGGTGAGTCGTCCGCCGGCGCCGATCCTGAAATCGTGGAAATCGAAGAGGAGCCGATTGAAGGGGCTCGGATGGATTCGGAAGGGCGGGAGGAAACAGAGGGAGCCAAGCAAGACGAGGACGACGAAATCCCCGATGCTGAGGAGGAAGGAGCCGACCTTGATGATGAAACGGAGGTCGTCCTTGAAATGCCCGGCGAGGAAGACGGGGAGGGCAGTGCCGCCACATTGCCCGGAAAGGAAACCATAACGGTCGATTACCCCGATGAAAATGTGCGCACGATACTTCGCAATGTCGCGGAGTTGTTTGATCTGAATCTGGTGATACCGGATGGTTTGGAAGGACGCACCTCATTGAAGTTGAAGAACGTTACCTGGCGGGACGTGTTTGAAGTCGTGCTTGAGCCGCTCGGATATACCTTCATCGAGGACCGCAATATCATTCGGGTGAAGAGTGAGGAGGACATACAAGCAGAGCCGGTGGACACCCGTGTGTTTGTCATCAATTATGCAAACGCGGAAAGCCTGAAACCTTCGATTGAACCGTTGGTGGACGGTTCAAAAGGCGGGCGGATTGAAGTGGATGATCGGAGCAATGCCCTCGTCGTTACCGAACGGCCGTCAAAAATGAATTCAATACAAGAGATCATTGAAAAATTGGACAACGCCACCGACCAGGTCATGATCGAAACGAGGTTTGTGGAAGTTCGCAAGACGGATGCCGAGAATCTGGGGCTGGATTGGTCAGGTTCGCTCGGCGAGGATGCAGGCGTAGGAATCGGCGTGGGGGAATTTCTCTCCAAGGTGGAAGAGTCGGATGATGTCGATTTCTCTTTGCCGGATACTCAGGACGCCATTGGTTTTAATGCAACCGCGGCAGGAGAGCTTTCGAGGAACCCCATGGATACGGCGGTTTTCAGCGCCGAAGGGTTCAGTACGGTGCTCCGTGCTTTGGAAACACTGAACGATGTCGAGCTTGTTTCAAATCCAACCGTGGTCACGATGAACAATGAAAAGGCCGAGATCAAAATTACGGAGGAATTCCCCCAACCGGAGTTCACTTTTAATGCCGAGACCGGCCAGCGCCAGTTTGACGGTCTGGGCGAGCCAATCGACGTGGGCATTACGCTTGAAGTGACGCCCACCGTGAATGCGGCGGGTTTCATTAATTTGGACATCTTTCCTGAAGTTTCTTCAACCACCAGAGACCGGACCATTGAGGGGACGGAATTTCCGATCCGCGAGGTCCGCACGGCGAAAACACGTATCATGATCAAGGACGGGTTTACGCTCGCCCTTGGGGGCTTGGTGGCCTCCTCAATGACGATGGACGAGTCGAAAGTGCCGTTGCTTGGAGATATTCCCGGAGTGGGACGGTTGTTCAGGAACCAAAGCGAGGAGATGGACGAAACCAACCTGATTATTTTTATTACGGCACGTACCTTGAATCCGGATGGGACGACCTACCGTGATATAGTGGATCCGCGCCAGTTGAATACGATGGGAATTACGCCCGACGAAGTGCCAGGATTCGATATCCCCGAGGAGGACCAGAAAACCTACCGTGAGGTTGAAGATCTGCGCCATAAAGCGCAAAGGAACAAGCAAATTGACCGCCTGCAACGTGAGATCAGAGAGTTGAGAGGTGAGGAGGAAGACGAGGGAAATGTTATCATCCCCAGCGAGACGTCTGATCAGGATGATGAGGTTTCCGAATAAGATCGCCGCTGTTCCATGCGGGCAATTCCCGCATGGAACGGTGTGGAAGAGGAAGGTGTCATGCGTATTACCGAAGAGGATCTTCGACTGATCGAGAAGTATAACCGGCCCGGGCCGCGCTATACAAGTTATCCGCCGGCGACCCATTTCCACGAAGACGTCGACCGCGAGGCCGTATGGCGCTCCGTGCGGGAAGGATCGGCGCCGTTGTCACTGTACTTCCACCTCCCGTTTTGTGAAACGCTCTGCTGGTTTTGTGGTTGTCATACCATAACAACGCTGGATCGCGGGCAGGCCGACGCCTATCTTGACCTGCTGGAAAAAGAGGTTGCGCTCTTTGCGGAGGAATTGGGCGACAGGCGCGAAGCGGTGCAGTTGCACTTTGGAGGGGGCACGCCGAATTTCTTTGGACCGGAGCAAATCGACCGTTTGCGGCGTCTCATTGAACGGTATTTTACTTTTACATCGGATGCGGAAAAATCCGTTGAGCTTGATCCGCGCCGTCTCACGCCGGAGCACATTGAGGCCTTTGCCCGGATGGGCGTAAACCGAGCCTCTTTTGGGATTCAGGACTGCGATCCCGAGGTGCAACAGGCAATACACCGCATCCAGCCGCATACCTTGAATGAGGACGCGATGCGGACGCTTCGCGCAAACGGATATACCTCGGTTAACATCGACCTCATCTACGGCCTTCCCCTGCAAACTCCCGAGCAATTTGGCCGCACGCTTGACCAGGTGCTCGAACTGGAACCGGATCGTTTTGCGGTCTTTAATTACGCCCACGTCCCATGGATGAAGCCGGCCCAGAAGTTGTTGGAGCGCAATCCGCTGCCATCGCCCCGCACCAAGTTGGAGCTGCTCCAGCTCTGCATCGAACGACTCACGGCGGCGGGCTTTGTTTATATCGGGATGGACCATTTTGCCCGGCCGGAGGATGAACTTGTCCAAGCCCAAAATGAAAAAACGCTTCAGCGCAACTTCCAGGGCTACAGCACCCGGTCGGGCGTTGAGATTTGCGGCTTCGGGATTTCCAGTATTTCGCAGGGCGAGTACGGCTTTCGTCAGAACCTGAAGGATATGACAAGTTACCGTCAGGCTTTGGAGCAAGACCGGCTGCCTATGGCAAGGGGCTACCTGCTGACGCCGGAGGACCGTTTGCGGGGCGACGTGATTCATCGTCTGATGTGTGATTTGTCGCTTGATTTTGACGCATTCGGGAAGAAGCATGGGGTTGATTTCCGGGAATATTTTTCGGATGCGCTTGAGCAGCTCGACGAAGCGGAGCGTGACGGCCTTGTTGTCCGGGAGCCGAACGCGCTTATCGTCACCGAACGCGGGCGCCTGTTTATCCGCAACCTTGCGATGTGCTTTGACGCTTATCTCGGCACAGGCGCGGGTCAGCGTTATTCCCGCACGGTCTGACCGCGCGCGGGGGGCAGGTTTGCGCGCAGCGCTCTCAGTCGCGAGATAGCACAGCAAATACACAGGCTATTTATCCTAAAAAGATTAGTACAACCACTGATGGACACTGATGGACACTGATCCCGCTGAGCGGGACTGATTAGCAAAGGGTTAGCGAC
>JBKGYB010000039.1:0-12440 GCA_046546295.1 Opitutales bacterium
TTTCCACACGGTGGCGGATCAAGATTTTCGAGGCTTGATTATCCCGCGTCACTCCTCGAGCGGGAACTCCTCAAGCAACTCGTCGGCCTCCCACTGCGCGCTGCGGTCTCCGGTTGCGTCCATGTAATCTTCCATCGCATCCACCGTGACCTCCCCTGCGTCGTTATCCCAGGCCTGACGTATATAGGTCAACACCCCCGCAATCTCCTCGGCATCAAGTCCGGTTCCGTTTGGCCCAAAGGCCGGCATATTCCCGTTGTAAGTATTACCTTTCACCTCAATCTCGCCCCTGAGGCCATTGATCAAGACACGAGCAAGTCGTTCTTCACCGCCTTCCACCCACCGCGATCCATTCAGCGGCGGGAAGCTTCCGGCAACCCCCTCGCCGTCGTTCTGGTGGCACTGAGCGCACTGCCTGCTGAATACCCGCTCGCCGCGTTCAACGAGGGTGAGCTCCTCTTTTTCCGGCGCTTCCGCATCGGAATCATGAACCGGCGAATACACGTCCCATCGAAAATCCCCGGAATACTGCACGGTGTAGACGCCTCCCCAGAAGCACAGGGCAGCAAAAACAAAAATTAAAAAGATGGGCACGGGCGAAAACCCCTCCGAAGGTTCGTCCTTTTCCCGCATCAACTGAGCGTGCACTTCCTGCACCTCCTCGTCCTGCATGCCCGCTTTTTCGAGGGATTCCTTGCTGTCGGGGTCGGGCTCTGAAGTATGCTCGCCGTTTTTCATGGTTACTGGACGGGTGCCTCGGGCAGGCTGTAATCGACTTCCATGCTTAAAAGATAGTCCACCAACGCCTCGGCCCGACGGGTCGGCACGACTTCATATTCCGGGCCGGGCGCGTGATCCGAACCGGTGACATCAAGCGCATTCTCCGAGGGCTCGCCTTCGATCTTCCGCTTTTTAAAAAGGAAGGGAAACGGCGGCATGGTTGAATCCTCGGTCGTGAGTTGGGGGTCGTACAGATGCTGCAGGTGCCAGTCCCGGTTCAGGGGCCGTCCGCCAATGTCGGCCAGGTCCGGGCCGGTCCGCATGGTGCCGAGCAAGACCCGGTCCTGCGTTATATAATCGCGGGCAACGCTTTGCCTGTCGCCCCACCCGCGTTCAAAATCAGCCCCGAAACCTTCCCGCCGGACCTGCTGACTGTGGCAGTAGATGCAGCCCATTTCTATATAGACCTGTTTGCCCCGCTTTACGGAGCCACCTTCTTTGCGCGGAAAAAGCGGCTCCCCTTCGACCGGTTCGCCCGCGTCATTAAGTGTCTCGGTCGTGCGTTCAAGACCCCCGATTTGTATATGGCTGGACAAAATCAGGCCGGAAAACGAAAAGGCCAGCGTAAAGAAGATGCCGCAGAATAGCAGGGGCAGGTTTTTCATCCGACAACCTCCTCTCCAGCAGCGGGTTCAAGCAGGGTCGGCCCCTGTTTTGCACGAACCGTGCCTGCCGCAAACAGCATCCAGGCAACATTCACGACAAACGCAATGTGCCCGACGGTCAAAAACAAGCCCGAGACCGAGCGGGCCTTCAACCAAGGGAGCGTATTCCGAACCGTATCCATAAAGGAAATATCGGCATTGTTCATTTCAAGGCCCTGGATCCAACCGCCTATGTGCAGGGCCACGAGCATGATCGTAATGCCGAGCGCGCTCCCCCAGAAGTGCACGCGAATGAGCATCGCGGAGGGCCACTCCCGGCGCAGCAGGCGCGGCATCATGTAATAGACCGCGCCGAACATCACCATGGTAAAAAACGCGTAGACCCCGTGGTGGGCGTGCCCCACCGTAAAATGCGTGAAGTGGGTGATTTCATTGACGGTACGAAGCGCCATCGTCGAACCGATCAGGCTGACCAGCGTATATGAAATCGCTCCGAACACGGCAAACCGCAAGGTCGGGCTGCGCCAGACCTCCCGGTGCAAGCCAACCACCGACATGTGGTGGTTGATCGCGACCACTACGACCGGTACCACCATCATGACCGAGCCGACAATGCCGACGGTAATCAACCAGACCGGGATCGGTCCGCCCACGAGGTGGTGCACGCCCGCCCAGTTGTAGAACAGCGCAAGTGACCAGAAGCCGAGCACGGACAAATAATACGAGTAGATGGGCCGTCCCAGGACCTTGGGGATCAGGTAATAAACCGCAGCCAGCGCCATCGGCGTGAGCCAAAGCCCCAGCACATTGTGCGCGAACCACCAATTGGTAACCGATTGCACCACCCCGCGGGCGGGGAACCAGATAACCATCGTCTGGGCGACAATGTACAACCAGGGGAACCAGAAGAGTCCGGCTAAAATATACCACTGCGATACATACACGTGCTCGCTGCGCCGAAAACGGAAGGCCATCACCCCCCAAATCCCGATCATCGCATAGGAGACAGCGAGAATGGGCGTGACATAGGCTGGAATTTCCAACCACTCCACCGACGTGATATCGCCTCGCAGTATGCCGAATATGCCTGCGGTCAAACCTAGATTCCAGAAGACCCCCGCAATTAACAGGATCCCGCGCTGACGCACCGGCGCGCGGCACAGGCGCGCCATGATCCACAGCCCGACGGCAAAGATAATGTTATTGCCCCAACCCAAAGCCATTGCGTTGAGGTGCGCCGAGCGCACACGGCCGAATGTAAGGGATTCAATTGACCCCAAAAACCCGGGATCGTGTGCTTTGATCGCCGCCAGCAAGGCAAACACGGTTCCCAGCATCAACCAGCCCAATGCCGAAACAACAAAGAAGAGCGCCGGCGTGCGGATCGAGCCGTCGATTACACTCAATTCCAAGCGCCCCGCTTCGCTGGCGGCGGCGTTCGGCCTCGTATCGGAGTGTTGATCCAACTCGTTTGTCTGGGTGGAACTCATAGTGGTTAGCGGCGTCTCGGTCTAGTAGGCTGTAACAAAGTTTTCGTAGCGTGCTGCTTTAGCAAACGTCTCGGTCGAGTGGGCGGTAACAAGATTTCTTTAGTAGCGTGCTGCTTTAGCAAACGTCTTTAGCAAACATCTTTCGCTATATTGTTTTCCGGAAATTTTAATGTTACTACCCACAAGCGTATCGGTCGAAATGAACCAAGGACAAGTTCAGGAAAAGCCAAGAGAAAAATTAATTTACGGTTTCTTTCCGGTTTTGTCTTTGCCCGGAAAATGATCACTGACTTCCCCTTCCGGTTCCTCGTCGGTAAACACTTCCCTGGCCTGCTCCTCAAATTTTCGGAAATGCTTGCGCTTGGCCGCCCAATAAAAAGCGCCGACCGCAGTGACAAAGAAAAAGGCGCCAAATACGAGGATCGGCAAGAGTTGTGTGTAATCTTCAACGCCCATGATTTATCCGTCGTTTGAAGCTTCGCCTTCCGCGGCATTATTCCGGTATTCGCGCACGGTCAATTCCATCGCCTCTTCGATCGGGATGCGGACGATTTTTTCCTCTTCGTCCACGACATCGTACTCCGATATTTTCTTTATTCCGGCTGCGGTCCTTTCTTCGGCTTTTCTGCGGCGTTCCTGTCCGACTTCCTCATCGACGGGCGCGGGACGGTTCGGCAGATAAGCGATGAAGAGAATAAGCGCGAAAATTAAAATCGCACCCAGGCCGCCCAGAAGCGACAAGTAGAAGTTGGTTTTGGATTCTGTCCCTGGTTCTTCCATGACGTGTTACTCCGTATAGTTGAGGGATTTCATGATGTTCGGATCCCGCACGGGTATGGGCTCAGCTTGCCGCATGCTCCGGCACATGGCAAAAATGCAGATGCCTCCGATCCCGACAAGGGCGGCAACATCGTAAATCGTGACCGAGAACTGGCGCACCAGATAGCCCTCCGTATCATGCCCTCCGGTCAGTTTTCCGGGGACAATGTTCCAGTATAGATCCAGGAGGTGAAACACGAGGATCCATGCGGCCACAAACACGGTTCTCCAGACGACCACTTTTGTTTTATACCAGAGCAGCAGAATGAAGGGAATGACGAAGTGCCCGAAGATCAACCCCATGCTCACCCACCACCAGGAGTTCAATTCCCCGTCATAGTTCTTCTCACGAATATTGTACCAGAATGTTTCTTCCGGAATATTCGCGTTATAGATCAAAAAGTATTGAGAGAAACTGATGTAGGCCCAGAATACGGTGAAAGCCAGCATCAGGCAGCCGATATCGTAACGATGCCCGCGGTTGAGGATGTCGCGCAAATAACCACGGGCCGCGAGAACAATGCACAGTATAATCAGCGCGCTCAAACCGGCGCGGAAAGCGGCTGCGAAAAACCAAACCCCGTACATGGTGGAAAACCAGTGGTATTCAAGGCTTTTGAACCAGTCGATGGCCCCGACGGTAAGCGCCGCCGAACAAATGAACAGGCCGACGGCGGAAAGAATGCGGGCGCGATGCGTGTTTCGAACATCGCCCGTGGTATCGGTGTCGAAGGACCACTTCCGCAGCAGCCCCGCAACGAGAATAAAAACACCGAACGCCCCGAGGGCGCGCAGAGTGAAAAATCCGATGTTCAAATAGGGCTGCTTCCAGGAATAAATCGGGTCCTCGCCCACCGTGCCGTGGCCCGGAAGTTCGTTTGTACCGTCCATCCACTTCCACAAGACGCCGGGATTATCCGAGAGCAGGGGCACAAGAAGGAGCGGGAGAAAGAGCACAAGCAGGTAGGGAAACGCATTCATGCAATGCTCGCATTGACGCCGGACAACCACCGGCCAGCGCGCGTGGAACACATGCCAGATTTGCGTCAGATAGAGCATGCCAACCGCAATGGAGAGCCAGAACGCGATGCCGATCAGCCAGCTCATGAGAGGCCGCGCATCATCCGTTCGGAGGCCCTGGACAAAGCCGAACCCCGCTACCAGCAGCCCGGCCAGACCAATCAGCAACGCAATCAGGCCCACCTTTCGGGCGCTTTCTTTATGTGCTTCCAAACTCCTCATATCAGATATCGAGCTCCTTGCGTTGTTGAGCGGACAAGTCTTCCGGTCCGGCATGCTGCGAGCGCTGGAGAGCGCGTACATAGAGCACCACCGCCCAGGCCTCCTTCGGATCGAGGCGCCCTTTCAAGCCATACATCAGCCCTTTGCCGTTCATAATAACATCGAAAAGATACCCGTTGGTGGCTTCGCGCAGACGGTCATCGTGATACGATGCCGCAATCATATCGTAGTCCTTGGTTACACCGTTTCCATCTCCAGCGGGACCATGGCAGCTGGCGCAAAAGATTCCGTACTTTTCACGCCCGTGTTCGATCAACTGGTTGTCCACTTTGATCGGAAAACCCTCATATTCCGATCCGTCCGGATTTTTCCCCTCCCTGTAGCCGGGATCCCTCCGTTCGGAGTCATCAAAATCACTGGAAAACACTTCCCCGTAATTCAGGGCGGCGCCCCTCTGAACCGTTTTGGCGGGAACGGGCCGGTCGTTTCGTCCGTCCTCAAAAAAGCTGTTTTCAGCCTGCGGCTTGTAGCGGGCCTGGCGGTCCATGTCGGGAAAGATCTCCAATGGCGGCTTATCGCTGCGCGTGCCGCGAAAGCCGAGAATGGAGCCCACCGCAAGGATGATAAATACAAATAGGGATAGGAAAATGCGCATTGTTCGTTACTCCTGGGCGGCAATTTCTTCGATATCGGAGCCACCGATTTCCTCCAGAAAACGCCTTGTCGCCTCGGCGTCGAATTTCGGGTCCCGCGCTTCGATCCCTATGATCAGCCGGTCGCCCGAAACTTCAAGAAAGGTCCCGCTTTCAAACAAGGGATTGTGGTGCTGCGGGAGCAGGTTGGTGATAAACATGCCCGCGAGCGAACCGAAAGCGGCCAGCAGAATGGTCATCTCATACATGATGGGAAACGGGAAAACGGGACTGAAAAACGGCTTGCCCCCCACAATGAGCGGGTAGTCGAAAGCGTTCATATACCAGACCATAATGGCGCCTCCGAAAAACCCGAGAAAGCCTCCGAGAAAGGTAAAGATCGGCACCTTCGAACGTGGCTGCCCTTGGGCTTCAGGCATACCGTGAATGGGATAGGAGGAGTAGGTATCCCACTTCCTGTATCCCGCGTCCCTGACCTTTTCCGCCGCATGGAACAAGGACGGCGCATCCGGAAAGCTGGCTATTATGCCGAAAGTTTCTGGCATCACTCCTTATCTCCTTTCTCGTCGGTGGATGTAACGGCGGCGTCCTCGTGGTGGCGCCCGTGCGGGTCCGCCGCGGGCATAACCGCCTTGATCTCGGCCATCGGCATGAGGGGCAGAAAGCGCAGAAAGAGCAGAAAGAGCGTGCTGAACACGCCAAAGGTCCCGAAGAAGGTGAGGATATCAACCATCGTGGGCGAGTAATAGCCCCAGCTGCTGGGGAGGAAATCGTTGGCGAGGGAGGTCACCGTAATAACAAAGCGCTCGAACCACATGCCGACGTTGATGAGAATCGAAAGCACAAAGACGAAGGCTGTATTCTCACGGACTTTCCGGAACCAGAAGAGCTGCGGAGTGATCACGTTGCAGGTGAACATAATGTAGTAAGCCCACGCATACTGGCCGAAGCCCCGGTTGATAAAGGCGAAACTTTCGTATGGGTTGGCCCCGTACCAGGCAATGAAGAACTCCATGATATAGGCATACCCGACAATCGATCCCGTCCCCAGGGCAATCTTGCACATATTGTCGATGTGGCGCTGCGTGATCAGGTCATGGAGCCCGTACAGCGCGCGCAGGGGCAGCATCAAGGTAAGGACCATGCCGAAACCGGAGAAAATCGCGCCCGCAACGAAATAAGGCGGGAAAATCGTTGTGTGCCAGCCGGGCAATTGGGCGACGGCAAAGTCGAACGAAACGATGGTATGCACGGAAAGAACGAGCGGCGTGGAGAGCCCGGCCAACAACAGATAGGCCATCTCATAATTGCGCCAATGGTTGCCGGCATTGCGCCAGCCCATCGCAAAGATCGCGTAGAAATATTTCCGGAAAACATCCATGCCCGCGGCCACTTTCCTCTGCAAGCCGGCCGCGCCGGCGTGTATCCCGGATTGCAGACGCATCACCGCGCGGTCGCGCAGGACGCCTAGGTCCGGAATCATCCCCATATACCAGAAAAGTATCGAGACCGTCCCGTAGGTGGAAACCGCGAAAACGTCCCACTCCAGCGGCGAACGGAACTGCGGCCAGATCGCGTTGGCATTGGGGATCGGGAAGAGCCACCAGGCAAACCAGACACGGCCGATGTGAAAGAGCGGAAAGATCCCCGCGCAAACCACGGCAAAAATCGTCATCGCCTCCGCCGCCCGATTGATCGAGGTCCGCCAGCCCTGTTTGAGCAAACAGAGAATCGCGGAAATGAGGGTGCCCGCGTGCCCGATGCCAATCCAGAAGACGAAATTGACGATGGCCCAGCCCCAATTGATCGGGTTGGCCAAGCCCCACACCCCGACGCCGGCGCTTACCAGCCAGATGAGGCCCAGCCCGGTAAACGAAGCGGTCAGAAGCGCGACAGCCATGCAGACCCACCACCAGGCGGGCGTGGATGTTTCCACAATCCGGCAAATTTTGTCCGTCACCCACAAAAAGGACCGGTTGTTCGCCACAAGGGGCGGCTCAACCACCTCGGCCGGTTGAACTTTCGACCGAAGGTCGGAAGCGCCGGGGTCCATTGTCTGTTCGTTGGAAGTTGTCGCCATTTTTATCGGGTAAAGGTTTCTTTAGTGGGCGGCATCGGCCTCATGCCGCTTCGTTGCATCGCCGTGGCCGGTGTCGTGCTCTCCATCCCCCGAATGTGCCGCGGCGGACTCGTCGCCGTGCCCATTGCCGCTTCCGCTGCCGTAGCGTTCTTTATAAGCCTTGTAAGCGTAGGGTCGCGCATAGCTCTCCGGCATGTCGGCGTTCGGGTTCCGCACACGCGCGAGGTAAGTGGTGCGGGGCCGGACATTCAGGTAGCCGAGCACGGAGTAGTTGCGGTCGTTCGCCTTCATGCGGGAGACCTCGGTGTCGGGATCGGAGAGATCCCCGAACGTAATCGCTTCGGTCGGACATACCTGCTGGCAGGCCGTCTTGATCCGACCGTCCGGCACATGCACGTTGTCCGAATCGGAAGCTTCCCTCTTCTGTTCGATCTTCGCGGATTCGATGCGTTGCACACAAAAGGTACACTTCTCCATCACGCCGCGCATACGAATGGAGACGTTCGGATTTTTCTGCATTTTTCCGAGTTCGGGCTCATCGACCTCGCCGAGCGGCCCCTTGTAGAACTCGCCTATTTTGCGCTTGTTCCAGTCAAAGAAATTGAAACGCCGCACCTTGTACGGGCAATTGTTCGCGCAATAACGGGTGCCGACACACCGGTTGTAGGCCATAACATTGAGCCCCTGCCTGTCGTGCAGCGTGGCATTGACCGGGCAGACGCTCTCGCACGGGGCGTTTTCACAATGCTGGCACAGCATGCTCATAAACGAGACCTGCACGTCCTCCGGTATCCCGGAAGGATCGGTTTCCGGCGCCGAAAAGTAGCGGTCGAGCCGCATCCAATGCATCTCACGTCCCCTCAACACCTGCTCCTTCCCTACGATCGGTGTATTGTTCTCGCTCTGGCAGGCGACCACGCATGCCGAACAACCGGTGCAACTGTTCAAGTCGATCGCCATCCCCCACTGCTGGATCCGGGGAAACGCGTCCTCTTTGCCCTTCCACGCATCGACATTCGGTGGCGGCGCGTCGAATTGCGGATGATCATAAGCTGAATTCCCCCGATACTGCTCGGTTACGATCTTCTGAAGCGGCTCGTCCTTGTAGGGCCCGTAGTTTGCCGGGGCGTGGGACTCCACTCCCATGTGGTTCGCAAATTGCGGGTCTTTAATAAACTGCTCCGCCGTGCCCTCGCGAACGATCGCGCGCCCTTCCATGGACCAGTGTTCCTGTGTGTTCGCCAAGCGGTGCGTTGCTTCGGTCAGGCGCAGGGCTCCGCCCGCCTGATAGCCCAAGCCATCGGATTCTCGAACCGGGTAGGCATCGAATCCGACGCCGCTGCCGACACGGCCCACTTCCGTGCGCCCCATGCCGAGCGGAAGCACCACGGTGTAATCGGCCATGCCCGGCACCACGTGGATGGGGGCTGTTACCGTGCGACCATTCAAACTCAGTTCAGCGACAATGGCTTCCTCTTTCCCGCGCTTGAATTGCGCCTTGTTTCTTTGGATGTTTCCTTTCGCCGCTTCAAAAAACCCGCCCTTCCGGTTCATCGCGATTTCTTCCGGGAAAATGGCTATGCCTTGGGCGTCTTCCAATTCCTTCGCGAGGCGCGGACTGATCAGGATCGCATTGTCCCAGGTCAACTTGGTGATCGGATCGGGACACTCCATCATCCAGCCATTGTTCGCATAACGCCCGTCATAGGCATGATGACTCGGCATGAAGCGCACCTCGAGATGTTCCGCATCGAGCTGGACCGCGTTCAATGCTTCTTCATCCAGGCGAGCTGCGACTTGCTCCATATCGGCTTTCGCCCGGCGTACCGGATAGCCCGAGCCCTCAAGCAGGCCGCTTGCGAGGAAGCGCTCGAAATTGTCTTCCCCGCCCTCCGATTCTTTTTCGAAGGTTGCGCGAACGATCGCATAGGGATCGTTTTCCGTAACACCAATGAAGCGGGCCAGCGCCTCCAGCTCGTTGAACGTATCAAAGAGCGGCTCGATCATCGGCTGCACCGGAACCAGCGTGCCGTCAAAAGTGCGCCCGTCGCCCCAGCTTTCCAAAAAGTGCGAGCGCGCGATCATGATGTCCGCTTCAGCCGATGTTTCGTTATAGCTGTAGCTCAGGTGTATGCTCTCCTCCGCGCGCGCTTGCAGCGACTGCCAATCAAGATCCGCAGGCGCGTTGTAGACCGGATTGCCCCCCAGGATCAGGAGCGTCGCGACCCCGCCTTGCTCCAGTCGTTGGGCCGCCGCATGTATGTCGGGAAGAGCCGCAGGCACTTGCAGGTAGTTCACGGTCTCCCCGACCCCGCCAAGCGCCTCGTTCAATGCAAAGACCAGCGCATGCACGGATTCGGGCAGGTGTTCTCCCGCCACAATCAGGGATTCGCCCGAATGCTCGAGCAGGTCAGCCGCGCAGGCCTTCACCCAGTCCGGATCCACCGCAAGGCTCTCGCCCGCTTCCTCCAGCTTGCGGCGCAAGCTTTCGGAGCCTCCCTTTTCAAGAAGGATGACCTCCCCGATTTGGGCAAGCAGCGCGCCCATCCGCCGGGCGTTCATCCGCAACCGGTGGTCCGCCATGGAACCCACCATGGTGAGCGCGCTTTCCACCGCGTAGAGCCGGCTCATTGCGCTAGCATCCTCGGCGCTCTTGACCTTGCGGTTGCTTGCAAAATCGCGTGCCTGGGCCAGGCCGCCATCCGTATCCTGAAGGAAATCCGCATCCAGCGATAAAATTCGTTTCGCCTTTTTGAAATTCGGCGCCGGCCGCAAGCGCTCTCCAAAAACGCTTTCGCTCGCGGCTTCAGGCGTGCTTTTGTCCACAGCGGCATACTCGGCTACGGTCGCTTGCGGAAACTTCTTGCGCAGCTCTTCGATCAGAGCGGCACGGCTCGGTGATGTCGCCGGTTCCGCCAGCACAACGAGCCCCGCGCCCTTGTCCTGCATGTGTCGCACCCGGAGCTGGGCCAGCCGGTCGCGCACTTTCGCAGGAGCGAGTGTATTACTGCCTTTGCGGCTCTTCGTCGCCCGATCCGGATCATAGAGATCCAGGATGCTTGCCTGTGTATAGACTCCCGTGCTGCCGCCATAAGGCTCATAGCTCGGGTTGCCCTCGATTTTCGTCGGACGCGCCTGGTGCGCCTCTACGATCACCGGAATATTGTCCCGATGCCCCGGCATCGAGGTGCTGAAATACGAGGGCACCCCCGGTATCGTGTTTTCCGGCTGTTCGGCATACGGCAGAATCCTTTGCTCCGGGCGACGGCAACCCGCCGTACCAAGCCCGGCCAGACCGAAAGAGGCCGCCATAACCTTCATGAACTGGCGGCGGTTGACACCGTCCAGCTCGGATGCCCCGGCCGGGAACTCGCGCTCCACCCAATCCCGGAAGCCCGGGGTTTCGGCCAGGTCGTCGAGACTCTTCCAGTATTGAGGTCCTGTCGGTTCGGAATCGCTCATATTCAAATCTTCTTAGCGGTGGCAGGCGGAACAGCTCTGCGAAGGATTGACGTCCCAATCGTGCACAAAGCCTTCAATTTCCTCGAGTTCTTCAGGATCTTCCGGACGCTCCCATTGGAGGTTATACACTTCTTCCTGGGGACGAATGTATTCTTCAGGGTTACGGTGACACTCAAGGCAAAAATCCATGCTGAAAGATTTCTCGTGGCGGATCTCCTCCATTTCATCGACCTGGCCGTGGCACTCCGCGCAACTAATGCCCCGGTTCACGTGCACGGAATGGTTGAAATACACATAGTCCGGCGTCTTGTGCACGCGCACCCAAGGGATGGAATCCCCGGTGTCATGGCTCTGACGCACTTCCGCCAATTGCGGGTCATCGGACAGGACCATGCTGTGGCACGACATGCAGACATCCGTCCCCGGAACATTCGAATGCTCGGATCGATCCACAAAGGTATGGCACTGCCGGCAATCCATATCCAGTTCGCCGGCGTGCAGCTTGTGGCTGAACGCGACGGGCTGGGTCGGCTCATAGCCCACCCGGCTGTATTTCGGCGTAAAGTAATACCAGCTGCCCAGGGTCACGACCGTCCCGAGCAACAACAAAGCTACGATTACTTTGATCGGGGTCGTGTTGACCCATTTTGGGAAAATATTCGCCATCGCGTCTCGTTTACCTTTCGTTCCGTGTTGCACCCCTCTCAGCGGGCCGCCTTTCGAACCACAGCCCTGCGCTCGGGCCGCACGAGACGCATCGCTTTGAGAGACGGACGCGCGTTTTTATCCGCTTCGGAAATGCCATGCCCGCCGCGTTTCTCTCCTGACCCGAAAAAACCCGTAAAGGCGAAGGCGCCCGCGAACAGAAAGCCGGCGCGTTTCAGGAAGCCCTTTCGTGTGGTTCGTGTCGTTGTTTGCTCGTCGTTCATCAGCTGTAAGTCCGTGTTGTTAATAATCCCCGGAGCCCCTATGGCAACCGTTTTTTTATTCCTCCGCAAGGCCCCAAAACATTCCAACACCCCTCCCTTCCCTCGGCATGATGCCCCTTGCCGATTAAGGGCGGGTGGTCGGAACCGCTTGCAGCTTTGCAGAAGCAAAAGCCATGGCTATCATCAGCGCCCCTTCTGGCAACACCATGAATAATAATAAGGCTATAAATTAGGCATTCTTTTTTTGGTATTAGTATTTCTTATTTTGATAGGAACCACTCAGGTCGATTTTCCGGCATGGGAGAAAGTCATTTTCTTTGCGTCTGAGGGGATAAGCGATGAACCTAAAAAGATTAGTACAACCACTGATGGACACTGAT
>JBKGYB010000040.1:0-11967 GCA_046546295.1 Opitutales bacterium
CCCAATATCCATAAGTCATTATTGATCAGTGTGTTGATCAGTGGTTCAACTGCGGAATGTAGGATAAATCATGCCCCGGCTCAAGAAAGGGCTTGAAGAACCCGGAAAAGGAGCGTTCACATAAAGGCATGGAACTTTCGGATTATTTCCCGGTTTTGGTGCACTTGGGTCTGGCCGCCGGCATAGGTGTTGTGATCCTGCTTGCCTCGCACGCGTTTGGTCAAAAGCCAACGCACTCGCCGATCAAGGATTCGCCCTATGAATGTGGTGTCCTGGGGGAAGGCTCCGCGCATGCGCGGTTTGCGGTCAAGTTCTATGTGACCGCGATGCTCTTCATCCTTTTTGATATCGAAGTGGTTTTCCTGATACCTTGGGTGCTTGTCTTCCGTGAATTCCTGGCCGCCGGTCTTCCCATCCTGTTGCCGATCCTCTTTTTCCTTGGTGTTTTGATTGTCGGGCTCGTCTACGAATTGAAAAAGGGCGCGATCGAGTGGGAGAAGTGATTGCCGGCGGCCGTGTCTCCCGTAAAGCCGCATATGGCGCTGTGTTTTGAAAAATACTTGCATAAACCGTTTGACTTTAGGCGCTTAAGTGTTTATCTGGAAACATGCGCCTTGATCGACATATTGCCCAATCCCGTATTATTGACCTGAAAAGCACGGATTTTCGAGGGGCGCTGGCAGAGTTGCTGAAGGTTTGTGATCTTTCCAGGATCAAGGGGGTTAGCGAGAAAGGGCTACTCTCAAATCTTCTGGAGCGGGAAGCGCAAATGACGACCTACCTCGGCAACGGGGTGGCGCTTCCGCATGCCCGGGTGCCGATGAAGCGCAGCTACATGATCGCGGTCGGGCGGTGTCCCCAAGGACTGAGTTATGACGGGCAGGAGGAATATCGGGAAATCCGGTACGTTTTTCTTTTGTTGGCCGGAGAGAAGGTGCAAAACTACCTCTACTGCCTGGCATCGCTGGCTCGGGTCTTTCAGAACAAGTCGCACATGGACCGCCTGGACCGGGCGCATACGCTTTCGGAGTTTCGCAGGGAGGTGAAGTCGGTCTTTGCCGGCGACCATGCGAAACCGCGCAGGCGGCACAGTCGCTTCAACAATCTTGTGCTTCGCGAGGCGGCCAAGATTGCCCGCGGAGCGAACTGCACGGCGATACTCATCTTCGGCGATACCTTCGGCGGAGGCGTCGAGACCGGTCAAATATTCAAGGGCTTCAAGACGGTCTTGATTGCGCATGGCTCGTCCGATACGGCAACCGAAGGGGCGGAAGTCGATGCGGTCCTGTCGATTCGTTCCTTCAGCAACCAACGCTTTTCCCAACTGCGAAGCGCGGTCCTGATCGGATCCACCCGCGGGATATTTTCGAATCGGGACCGGTTGTGTTGTGTCGGAGGCTTGCCGCAGAGCAACCAGTTCGACAGTATCACAGTAGTGGATGTCGAACGCGAATTTCAGAGCATGCTCATGCAAAAGACCGAAATGCTGCCCTCGACCGTCCGTCCGGAGGTGGTTGAACGCGTGCTTGCGATCGCCACGGAACTCGCGGTGGAAGGGCGGGAGGGCTACCCCGTCGGTTGTCTCTTTGCATTGGGGAACGCGCAAAAAATTTCGGAATTTACAAAGCCGATGATCCTGAATCCCTTTTTCGGGTATAAAGAAGAGGACCGCAATATTTTGAACCCCTTCATGGATGAAACCGTCAAAGAACTTTCCTCGATCGACGGCGCCTTCATTATTCGAGGCGACGGGGTGCTGATTTCAGCGGGTTCGCTGATTCATGTTCCGGACTACTCGCATGCGCTGCCCGGAGGCTTGGGCAGCCGCCACGCGGCGGCCGCCGCCATCACCAAGGCGGTGGACTGTATCTGCATCGTGGTGTCCGGAAGCACCGGGCAAGTGACCCTCTTCCGGCGCGGTGAAATGCTGCCTTTGATAGAAAAGGCGCTGGTTCGGGAGGGATGAGTTTTGAGGCCAGAGGCCAGAGGTGGAATGATTCCTGATTCCTGATTCCTGATTCCTGATTCCTGATTCCTGAGTCCTGATTCCTGAGTCCTGAGTCCTGATTCCTGATTTCTGATTTCTGATTCCTGATTCCTGATTGGATGATGTCCCGCGGTACGATTCGGAGTTATCGTAAAATCCCGCTACAAGGAACCTAAAAAGATTAGTACAACCACTGATGGACACTGATTAGCAATGGGTTAGCGATTTTTACTGCTTCGCCTGTTCGGCGAATGTCCCAATATCCATAAGTCGTTAATGATCAGTGTTTATCAGTGTTAATCAGTGGTTTCAACTGCGGAATGTAGGATGAACGACTTGACGTGTCACGCCCGACCCGGCAAAAGACAAGCTGGCGTGCAGGTACACAGCCATTATATGTTTTCGCGATTTTCCAATGCAACCAATGACCCGTCTTCAGAAAACTTTTGACCAGGCGCGCGCGGCGGACCGTGCTTGTTTTGTCGCTTACCTCTGTGCGGGCGATCCGGATTTTGAAACATCGGTCCGCGCATGTCGCGCCTTGATTGATTCCGGCGTGGAGATCCTCGAACTCGGCGTGCCGTTTTCCGATCCGCTGGCGGACGGGCTGACCAATCAGCTGGCGGCCCAGCGTGCGCTGGAGGGCGGGATGACGGGCGAACGCGTGATGGAGCTGGTTGCCGCCGTGCGGGAATTCAGTGATGTTCCGATTGTTTTTTATACCTACTACAATTTGGTCTTTGCCCAAGGCAGCGAGGAATACGCGCGCCGAGCGGCGGCGGCCGGTGTCGACGCGTTATTGACGCTGGACCTGCCTCCCGAAGAAGCGGAAGAACACATCGCGGCCTGCCGCAAGCACGGGATTGATACTGTATTTATCGTGGCTCCGAATACACCGGATGCTCGCTTGAAAACGATTTGTCCGGCGGCCACCGGCTTTATTTACTACGTTTCGCGCGAGGGGGTCACCGGCGAGCAGGATTCCATTGCCGATGGCATACGCGCTCGGGTTGATACGATTAAGGCGCACACGGAGTTGCCTGTGGTCGTGGGCTTTGGGATTTCCCGGGCGGATCATGTGCGAACCGTTGCTCAAGCTGCCGACGGCGTGGTGGTGGGAAGTGCCCTGGTGCAATGTATCGCCGATCATCCCGGCGACCCGGAGGCGATGGAGCAGGCGCTGCGCGGGAAAATGCGGGCGCTGCTCGCGGGAGACGCCCTGACATTTTGCGCTTCGCGCAAAATGTAGCCTTGCCCGCATTGCGGGCAAGGGCGGGAGCTGGTTTTGGTAGCATCAACGCAGCCCAAAAAAACTGCGTGTGTTTGCCGTCGTCCGTTCGGCCAGTTCCTCCGCGGGCAGGCCCAGCGCGTCGGCGCAGCTTGCAGCGATCGGCTTGAGAAAAGCGGGCTCGTTGGTCTTCCCGCGGTGCGGTTCCGGGGCGAGGTAGGGGCAGTCGGTTTCCAGCATGAGCCGTTCAATCCCCTGTTTTTGGAGGGCTTCACGCACGGCTTTCGCGCTTTTGTAGGTGGCAATGCCCGTAAAGGAGGCCCGAGCCCCACGTTCATTCAGGGCTTCGATTTCATCCGGGCCGTAGCTGTAGCAGTGAAAGACGATGCGGGACCACGCCACCTCCGATTCGTCGATCATGCGAAAGGTGTCGTTGAACGCGTCGCGGCTATGAATAATCACCGGAACATCCAGTTCCCCGGCCAGGGAAAGTTGCCGGCGGAATGCCGATTCCTGTAGCAGCATGATATCGCCTGCTTCGACCGGGTCTTGCGGGAGGTGAAAGTAATCGAGGCCGATTTCCCCGAAGGCCACGGGGCAATTCGGCGGGGCGAAAAAGGTGGAGAGCTGGCTTACCGCGTCGCTCCACTCTTCGTCCACCGAGCCCGGGTGCAAGCCGACGCTGTAGCTGATTCGTTGCGGGCGCGCGGTGTGCATTTCCCGGTAGGTGACCCAGTCTTCCGGGGAGGTGCCGACGGTGATGAAGCGCCGGACGCCTGCGGCGGCGGCGCGTTCGAGGGTGGCGTCAAGATCCCCGCGGTTCTGAAAGCTTTGAAGGTGGCAGTGGCTGTCGATCAGGTCCATGGTGGCAGCTTGGGATGGAACAAGCGTGGAGGGAAGGAGAAAAATTTTGTTGAGAACTTGAAGGAAAGCGCCATCTTCCGGAGTTTCCGTTCGGGATAGGCTCGCGCGGGCAAAATATTGTTTTATGGAAGAGGTTATTATCTTAGGCACCGGTTGCGCCGGTTTAACGGCTGCGATCTACACCGGGCGCGCGCAATTGAATCCTTTGGTGCTCGAGGGCGCGCAGCCGGGCGGGCAATTGACGACCACCTCTGAGGTGGAGAACTTTCCGGGTTTTCCGGAAGGGATTGACGGGTTTGAATTGATGGATCGCATGCGCAAGCAGGCCGCCCGCTTCGGGGCGCGCTATGATTTCGCGAATGTTGAGACGATGGAAGTCGAAGACGGGGTGAAAAAACTTTACGCGGGCGATAAGACCTTTGAGACCAAATCCCTGATTATCGCGACAGGCGCGCGTCCCCGGCTCCTTGGCATTCCGGGTGAATCCGAAATGTTCGGGGGAAAGGGCGTGACCACCTGCGCCACCTGCGACGGCGCGTTCTACCGCGACATGGAGGTCGTCGTTATCGGGGGTGGCGATTCCGCGTGCGAGGAGGCGCTCTTTCTCACACGCTTCTGCTCCAAAGTGACCCTGATTCATCGACGGGACAAACTTCGGGCTTCGCAGATCATGGCGGACCGCACCTTGAGCAATGAGCGAATTGAAATGGCATGGAGCCGCTTGCCGCGGGAAATTCTGGCCGATGAAAAGGGGATGGCGCGCGGTATTCGGGTGCAGCACGCGGAGAGCGGTGAAGAGGAGGAGATTCCTTGCAAGGGGGTCTTTATTGCGATCGGCCACATTCCGAACACCGGGTTTGCGGAGGGCCTGTTGGCGCGGGACGCCGAGGGTTATATTTTGCCCCGGGACGGCGCCGGCGTGCAAACGGACATTCCCGGGTGCTATGCTGCGGGGGACTGTGTGGACCATGTCTACCGCCAGGCGGTGACCGCCGCCGGCATGGGGTGTCAGGCGGCGATCAATGCCGAAAGGTGGTTGGCCGGCCAAGCCTGAACGGACGCGTTGCGGCAATTGTCTCTCTACCTGAATATATTTTATGGATTTATCCGAGCGCAGACAGGAATACACCGAAGGTGGATTGCGTGAGCATGACCTGGCGGCTGATCCTTTTGTGCAGTTTGAGCAATGGTTCCGACAAGCGGAAGAGATGGAGGTGCAAGAGCCGAATGCCATGTGCCTGGCTACGGTGGGGTCCGACGGACAGCCCTCCACGCGCATCGTTCTATTGAAGGATTTTTCCAAAAAGGGGCTCACCTTCTTTACCAGCCATGAAAGCCGGAAAGCCCGGGAGATCGACAAGCGCCCGCAGGTCGCCGCCAATTTCCTCTGGCTGCCCCTTCAACGGCAGGTCAATCTCACCGGGCGGGCGGAACGTATCTCGAAAGCGCAGGCTCTGAAGTATTTCCTGAGCCGCCCATTTGGCAGCCGTTTGGGGGCCTGGGCCTCGCCACAGAGCCAAGTGATTACATCCCGGCAGGTGCTGGAAACAAAACTTGAGCAGATGCGCCGCAAGTTTTCAGACGGGGAGGTGCCGCTCCCCGATCACTGGGGCGGCTATCGCATCGTCCCGGATTCCTTCGAATTCTGGCAGGGTCGACCGAATCGACTGCATGATCGTTTTCTTTATCGCTTGGACGAAGCGGGAAACTGGATAACGGAACGGCTGGCTCCCTGATGATACAAAGTGCCGACATTTTTTGGATTGCCGCAATCCGGCGCCTGCTTTACCGCTTCCCGTGGCGGGGAAAGGCGACGCTCCACATTATTAAGTCTCATGCGCGTTGACTGTCACATGCACACGCCCTTTTGCGGGCACGCAGTCGGGGATCCGATTGATTATGCTGTCATGGCCGTGGAACGCGGGATCGATTTGATCACATTTACCTGCCACATCCCGATGGAATGGGAAGCTTTCGGGCAGGCCGGGATTCGGATGCGTCACGCGCAACTGGAGGATTATATACGCCTTGTTCGCATGACAATGGAACAGGCCGCAACCTTTAACGTTCAGGTCTTGTGTGGCATCGAGGCCGAAGTGCACCCTGACGAGACGGCCATGCGCTCAATGGATGCGACGCTGGAAGCGCATCCTTTCGATTTTGTGCTCGGTTCACTGCACGCGCAGTGCCGGAGTTATACGGAGTGGCTCGAAAAAAACAAGGTGCGGGATGACGCACTGCGCGCCGACAGTTATTTCCGGCACCTGATCGACGGCGTGCAGTCCGGGCGCTACGACAGCATGTCGCACCCGGACGTGATCCGCAGCTATGGCGTGGTTGCCGAATTCCTGCCGGAAAAACATGAGACGGTGATTCGCAACTTTTTGCAGGCTTTGGTCGATGAGGATGTTTGTATGGAGGTCAATACAAGCGGGCTGACAAAAGGGGCGTTTCAAGTGCATCCGGATCCCTTGATCCTGGACTGGGCGAGCGAAATGGGCGTGAAGTTGACTTTAGGCTCCGATGCCCATACCCCGTATGCGGTCGGGCAGTACTTTGATACGATTCTTCCGCTATTACGCTCGAAAGGATTTACGGACCTGTATTATTTTAAATCGCGCAAACGTCACCGGATAGAACTTCCGGAGCCCTTATGACAAAAAGAGGCATAATTTTATCGGCTCTCGGCTTGATTGCCGTCGTCGTCTGGTGGCATGGGCAACGTGGACCGGCGCCGGCGCCGGGGGAAGCGTACCCCGCCTCCGGTAGTCCCACGGCCCCCCTGGATGCCTTGCTAGAGCGCGGGCGGGAAGAAGAAAAGCCCGTCGTGTTGTTGTTTACCGGCTCCACTTGGTGCCCGCCTTGTAAGCGGCTTGCGAACAAGGTTCTTGTGACGGATCAGTGGGCCAAGCTTGTGCGGGAAGATATTATTTTTGTGGTGTACGATTTCCCCCGTTCGGGCGGAGGCTCGGGGCCGGTGGCCGAGCGCCGGGAGGCGATGGCCGAACGCTTTGGCGTGCGCGGGTTTCCCACGCTTGTGGTACTGGATGAAGCGGGCGGGGTGGCCGCTCAACGTTCGGGTGCAAGCGGCGTTGATGCAAACGAATATATCAGCTGGGCGCGCGGCAAGGGAGGGATTGAATAATAATAATAATGATAATGATGATGATGATGATGAAAAGACGGGAATCGACGTTGAGCGGGAGCGGAAGGCGCCTGTGGCAGAAAAAGTATTGTTTGCTCCCGGCCTTGCGGGGCTGGTTTGCCGGATGGGTTGTGTTTTGTGCCGTCGCTCTTCTTCATGGGGATGCGAAAGAGGCCGGGGCAAGCGCCGCCGCGGAGGATGAGGCGGATCGCCCTGCGAACGAATCCGTTCTCGGGCTCGAGCAAGCGATTGACGAGGCGCTCGAAAACAATCTCGGCCTGACGACACAGCGTTACCGCACAATCAATGCGGACGAGGAGGTCCTCATAGAAGAGGCCGCCTTTGATTTCGAATTGTTCGGAAGTTTGGGGACCAGTGAGCGCCGGGCGGCGGCGCGCTCAAGCTCACTGGATTCGGCGCCGGTTCCGGAGAGTGAAAACCGGCGCGCCCGGGTCGGTGTCGAGAAACGTCTTAATACCGGCGCTTCCGTGACTGTGGATTCCTCAATCAACCGCAGCAGTTCGAACAACAATCCGGCGAGAAACCCCGATTATTCCGCGGATACCGGACTTTCGCTCCGACAGCCCCTGTTGCGGGGCGCCGGGCCCAAAGTCAACCTCGCGCCGCTGGTTCGGGCGCGGACATCAGCCGACCGCTCGTTGTTTGAATTTCGTTCCGAAGCCCTCGATTTGATCGCCGAGACGGAAATCGCTTATTGGAATCTGGCCCACGCGCGGGCGAAACGGGAACTGCTGGAGACCCGTTTGGAACTCGCGAAAACACTGCTCGAAGAGAACCGCGAGCGCGATGAGCTGGGTCTGGCCACGCGTCTGGAGGTGTTGCAGGCGCAATCCGAAGTGGTGAATCAGCGGGAGGCCATCATTCTGGCAGAGCAGGACATCGATGATGAGCAGGATGCATTATTCCGCTTGCTTGGTTCGGAATCCTTTCTCGACGCGATGGATCACGAGTTGCATGTACGGGCACTGCCGAAAGACATGGGCGAGCTCCCGCCTCTTGATCAAGTCGTGCGTGAGACGGTGCGGTTTGATCTTGAGGCGGAGGCCCAGGAGCGCGCTATTGAAGTCCAACGTATCAACCGCCTGCTTGCCAAGGACGAAACCAAGCCGAACGTCGATTTTGTGGGGGATGTTTCTTATCTCGGACGCGACCAGGACGGGAAAACCGCCTACGGGGGCGCCTTGAGCCAGGACGGATATAATTGGAATGTAGGGGTTGAAGTGCGTTTTCCGTGGGGACATCGGGCGGCGAAAGCCAAAGAGCGTCAGGCGAAGCGGAACATGCGCCGCGAAAAAGCGCGCCTTCAGGACATCAAACAGGAAAAAGCGCTTGTCGCGCGTAATGTATGGCGCGCTGTGCGGGCGGGGTTGCAGCGAATAAATGTCACGGAACAGTCGCTCGAACTCAACCGCGAGGCTTTCGAGCAGGAGCGCGCCCGGTATAATTCCGGCCAGGTGGCCTACCGGCAGGTCCTGGAATCGCAGCGCGATTACGACCAGGCCCGGGTGGACAACCTGGCTGCAATAATTGAAACCATGCGGGCGAAAGTGGAGCTCAGTCGGGTGGATGGTTCGATTCTGGAGCGCAACGGGTTCACGTGGGATGAGCTGGACGGTATGCTGGTCGAGCCGGACTTCGAAAGACATCCTCTTTTAGACGCACGTTAATAATAAACCAATGAGACGATTTCTCTTTTTTCTCGTATTGCTGCTCCTGATCGGAGGCGGCATTTATGCTTTTATCCAGAACAGCCCGGGTTCGGGGGATTCGGAAAAGAACCGGATACGAACGGACACGGCGCAACGCCGGGATATTGAATCCGTGGTTACCGCCACCGGCGAAGTGCTGCCACTGCTCAACAGTGTGGTAAAATCCGAAGTCGGGGGCCGCGTGGAAAAAATCCTGATAGAGGAAGGGAGCCGCGTGACAAAAGACGAGGAACTCGTCGAGTTGGACCGCGCGAGTGTGGCCGCGCGCGTGCGCGAGGCGAAGAATAATGTGGAGACCGAAAAACATCGGGTCGAACAGGCCGAACGGCACTTCGAGAAGAGAGAACGACTGCACAAGGGCGGATTTCTCGGCGAAGAGGAATATCTGGATGCGCGCACGGATTTGGAAGTGGCGGAATTGAACCTGCGGAACGCCGAGGCCCGCTTGGAAGAACATCTCGAGGATTTGTCGAAAACCGTGATACGGGCGCCGCATGACGGCATGGTGACCCGACTGGATGTGGTGGAAGGGGAAGTTATATCCGGGGTTTCATCGACCTCTCAAGGAACCGAAGTCCTGACCGTGGCCGAGCTGGATGAATTGTATATGGAAGCGGACATCAACGAAGTCGATGTGGAGCTCTTTGAAACGGGCGATGTGGCGCGTCTGTCATTCGATGCGCTCCAGGAGCTTGAGGTGGAGGGCAGCATTGACACCATTTCCTCATCGGCCCGCAAGGACGGGGAGGTGCGTGTGTTCCCGATCGAAATTGTTTTTGATGCCCCGGATGCCGGCATCCGGCCGGGCATCAGCGCAACCGCTGAAATCCCGGTCGCGGCCGAAGACGATGTGGTGTCCGTCCTGCTTTCCACGGTATTCAAAGGCGAAGATGGAAGTTATGTGTATTTGAAGCGGGCGGATGGTTGGGATCGCCGTTCCGTGGAAACCGGGATCAATAATCTGCAACACGTTGCCATCCTGTCCGGACTGGAAGTGGGCGATGAGGTGGCGCTTCGGCGTCCCAAAAACCATCGGAATGAATGATGGGCGCGAATCAGCCGATTTTTGAATTGTCCGGAATTCGACGCACCTTTCAGGTGGGCAGTGAATGCGTGCGCGCGCTCGACGGGGTGGACCTCAGCATACGGGAGCGTGAATTCATAGCGATTATCGGAACTTCCGGATCCGGCAAGTCGACCCTCATGCACGTTCTCGGGTTCATGGATACGCCGACCGAAGGACGCATGATCCTGGAAGGGCGCGATGTTTCGGGGATCGGAGCAGGCGAACGCGCGCATTTGCGGGCCTCCCGCATTGGGTTTGTTTTTCAGGCCTTTAATTTGCTCCCCCGGCTTTCCGTGCTCGGCAATGTACTCTTGCCCCTGGTGTACGCCCGGAAGTCGGGCGTGCATAAAGAAGAGGTCGGAATGCGTGTGTTGGAGCGGGTCGGAATGCAGCATCGCAGCGATCATACGCCCAACCAGTTGTCCGGGGGAGAAAGACAGCGGGTCGCGATTGCCCGCGCGCTGGTGAACCAGCCGCGCCTCATTCTTGCCGACGAGCCGACCGGCAATCTCGACAGTACAAACCGGGGACGGATTATGGACTTGTTCAGTTCGCTCCTGCAAGAGGGCATTACGCTGGTGCTCGTTACACACGATGAAGCTGTGGCTGCCTACGCGCAGCGGCGGATACGGATGGAGGACGGCCGTGTGCTCGAAGACTCCGGGGAAAAAGCGCAGGCATGAACCCGATTGCAGACATAAGCACGGGGATCTCCAATGGGCTCGGGGAAGTGTGGGCGAATAAAGTGCGCTCCCTGCTTTCCATGAGCGGCATTATTCTGGGCGTTGCGGCGCTCGTGGCCATGGTAGGCATTGTTCAGGGCATGCTGGGCAATATGCGGGCGTCCTTTGAAATGGAGGGTGGCATTTTGAAACTTGAAGTGCGGTCCGCTGAGCCCCCGGAATCCCAGCAGCACATTGCGGGCATTTCTCCCGGCATGACCTGGCGCGACGCGACCGCGCTCAATCAAGTGATCCCACTGGCCACTGCGGTAAGCCCGGTCGTTGATATGCGGTGGGAGCGTTTTATTGCCGGAGGACGCCGTCAAGGTTCGCGTCTGGAAGGCGTGACCCCGGACTTTCTCAATATTGTCGATCGTCGGGTCGAGCATGGCCGCTTTATCTCGGACACGGATGTCGAAAGAAAAAGCCCCGTCATTGTGCTTGGGAGTTTTATAAGCGAACGCTTGTTCCCCGAACAGGAAAATGTCGTGGGAGAAGCGGTGCGTATTCGCGGTCAAGTTTATACCGTGGTCGGACAGTTGGAAAAACTGGAGGCGATGGTGGCGGGCCGCAACACGATGCGATGGGATAACATAAGAAACTACATCCCCGCGACGACCGCGATGCTCCGCTATCGCGGCGATGATTCGCTCGATAAGATCGACATTCTTGCGCCCCACGTGTCGGCGCTCCCCGATGTGTTGGAGCAGGTGGAGAATGCCTTGTTACAAACACACCGGGGCATTCAGGATTTCGAGGTCGTCACACAGGAAGAGCGGATGCAGGAGCTGCGTCGTTTGGAAAACTCGTTTACCGTTTCCTTGGGGGGCATTGCCGCAATTTCCCTGCTTGTCGGAGGGATCGGAATTATGAATGTGATGCTTGCGTCCGTCAGCGAACGCATCCGCGAGATCGGTGTCCGGAAGGCGGTCGGCGCGCGCCGGCACGATATTTTCATCCAGTTTCTTGCGGAAGCCGTGGTCATCAGCGTGCTTGGAGGCATTTTGGGACTGGCTGCCAGCGTGGGGTTGCTGGCGGTTGCGCGCGAGATCATACCCGACGGCGGGACCATACAAATCGTCCAGATAATGGCGATGTTGTTCGGCTTTGTCTTCAGCTCCACGGTCGGTCTCGTTTCAGGCATCTACCCGGCTATCCGTGCCGCCCGCCTCGACCCGATCGATGCTTTGCGGTATGAATGACCCTCACTCGCTCCGCGAGTGAG
>JBKGYB010000041.1:0-11868 GCA_046546295.1 Opitutales bacterium
TCAACAAACACGCTCATCCCGTCCGAAAGGAGCGCAAGAACTTCTTCCTTGTCTACGAGGGATCGCTCGATAGGAATCCGAAACACATGGTCGGGATGAAGGTGTGCCGAATGCCCGAATCCGACAAGAAACTTCGGGTAGAGCGTCAACTCTTCGAACTGGCGATGCCATCTGCTGAAGTGTTGGTGCATCGCCTGATCGACAAGGACAGTGAAGAACAGGCAAATCAAGAACTTCGGCCGCCTCGCTGGGTCGAGTCGGGCAAGCGACTCCGCTCCTCGAGTCCAATCGTTTCCGAGAAAGAAGAAGCGATCACGGGGCTCCGACGGCAATCGCCACATCACCGTCCGGAGGTCAGCCTGAAACTGATATCGATAGTAGTGCTTCATTGTTTCTGGCAAACAGTGCTATCTCCTCGACTCAGTTGAGGAATTTCCGGAGAACGGGTATTGGGGTTGCCGTGGAAGAGGACTTCGGTCGCTGGAGCCATAATTGTCCGGAAGGCAAAAAATATACTTAAATGACCATCGGTGATTTCGTAAGGGCTTTTCGATGCGCTGGCAAGATAATTTGGGGCTTTCCCTTCCCCGTGTAACGGGATACAGCCCTCAATTTGATTTTGCGCTAGCAAATATTCCGCAGCGTCAAAGGGTTTTCTGAAAATTTTCTCACATTTTTCAGCGATGGAACTCCATGATACGCTTATTCTTGCACGGAGGGTGCGGATACTCCCATAGGATCCGGTGCAAGGGGAAAGAGGAACCCCCCATTATAAAAACGCCAAGTCGCTCGCGCTCCTGGGGCAGGAATTTGGGTGTGTCGGGGGTTCGAAACGGGGGTCGGGCGGCTAAACCCTTCCAGCCTTATTTTATCTTACCCAGGACAAACATCCGACCCGACCGTTTCCCGCTATATCGGCAGGAACGGCTGGCATTGTCCAAATCAGGAGACAGGAAAAGCCACAGGCGGCACAGGAGGACTTGTCGGAAGAGCGACGGCAAAACACCCGCGCGAAGCAGGACGAGGACGACAGGCCGCAAATTCGCTTTCTTGGTTACGGCGATTGAGGGCCCGCCATCTATCCATCGGGCAACGCTCGCTTATTGCGGAGAAGGTGGCGAACTTGCGGCACGGAGGGATGGGAGGCAAATTTAAGTCATCTATAGATGGATTAAATGAGCCCGACCGCAAAGCCCGCCAACAGGCCGCCGAAGAGCTGCACGTTTCCCGATTTTAAGGTCAGTTTGAAGGCAGCACCTTCCGACAAGCAAACGGTGAATGAGCAAAGAAAAGCCCGCATCCCTTTTGAGGAGCGGGCTTAAAGTGGAGCCGAAAACCGGATTCGAACCGGTGACCTACTCATTACGAATGAGTCGCTCTACCAGCTGAGCTATTTCGGCTATCGCTCCCAGAAAATTAAGAATCAGGGATTCCGCAAGAAAAATCTTTTGACTTGTCTCAGGCCCCGGCGCCGGTCTTCAACTGCCCGCATCCTGCGGTCACGTCAATGCCCCGGCGCTGACGCACGGTGACGGGCAGGCCGCGTTCCCGGAGGATGCGTTGAAACCCTGCAACCGATTCCGCGTCCGGAGCCTCCCCGGAATAACCGTCCGTTGGATTCAGCGGAATCAAGTTCACCTGGACATCCATGCCATCCAGCAGTTCAGCCAGGCGCCGCGCGTGTTCCTCCCCGTCGTTCACGCCACCGATCAAAGTCCAGGCAACAAAGACCCGGGCCCGCTTAATCCGGGTATATTCCCGACATGCTTCAAGTAAATCGGCAAGGGGCCACTTCCGATTTGCGGGGACCACGCGTTCGCGCTCCTCATCTGTCACTCCGTGGAGGCTGACTCCGAGGGCATATCGTTTCGGATGACGCGCGAGACGCATAATTCCCGGAATGTGTCCAACCGTGCTGATCAGGACACGTCCCGGTCCGACATTCAGACCCCTGGAGTCTGTCAAGATTTCCAGGGCCTCCATCGTGGCATCAAAATTGTGCAGGGGCTCGCCCATGCCCATCATCACGAGGTTGCGCAGCCGGCTTCCCGTATCACGGCGCAAGGCGCGTTCGACATGGTAGGCCTGCGCCACAATTTCAGCGGGAGACAGGTGCCGCGTGAACCCCATCTGCCCAGTGGCGCAAAACACGCAGCCCATGGCACAGCCCACCTGACTGCTCAGGCACGCGGTATAGCGTCCGGGGTATCCCATCCGCACCGCCTCCACTTCGCGACCGTCCCCCAGACGGAGCAGGTGCTTTTTTGTAACGCCGTCCGCTCCAATCGTCTCCGCTGCTTCGTCCAATGGACACAATGCCGGGGCGGCGTCACTCTCCAGCCAACGCCGCAGGGGCGGAAGGACGCCTTCGGCTACGGACAACCCGTCCCGGCGAAGCGCCCGATGCACCTGCCGGAAGAGCGGCGCGGCATGCACAGGGTTGACCGACGCCGCCGCAAGGCGGCTTTCCAGCTCCCCGTAGTGCAATCCCTCAAGCCAATCTTCCATAACCGATGACTTGTGTTCGATACAAAGCGCGCGTCAATTGTGGAAAACGCATCGTTTCAACCTAAAAAGATTAGTACAACCACTGATGGACACTGATGGACACTGATTAGCAAAGGGTTAGCGACTTTTACTGCTTCGCCTGTTCAGCGAAAGGCCTAATATTCATAAGTCATTATTGATCAGTGTTTATCAGTGTTAATCAGTGGTTCAACTGCGGAATGTAGGTTCAACCACTGTTTTTATTTATTGCGGGCGCCCAGACGCAACTGGGGATTGTCTGCCATTGATGAAAGAAACAAAAGAACGGGGCAGAGGCACAAACAAAACAAAACCCCCGGCAGGAACGAGCCGGTCAGCCCCTTTGCCAAACCGAAGAGGTAAGGCCCGATGCCACTCGTGACAAGAATCACGCCGGTCACCCAGCCGTTGATTGAACCCAGGTAGCGTCGTCCGAAAAACCTCGGCCATGGGATGTTGATCAGGACGCCGAAGGTGCCCCAGGCGACACCACTCGCCACAATATAGAGCCACCGCCAGGGTGTTTCTCCGAAATTCGCCACACCATAAAGCGCGAGCATCTGCGCCCCCACCATTAGTGCGAGAGCGTATTTCAATTTGATTTTTTCCACCACTGCCCCCATGGACAAAGTTGTTGTGATATGGAAAATGGCGATTGGAAGAAAAGTCGCAACCGCCGTCTCGCGTGTCACCCCGCGCTCGGCTGCCAACGCCACAATGTGAAACGCGATCCCCGTACCGATCAATGCGTTCAAAGCAAGCCCTGCCGCAAATACCTGAAAAGCGATTGTGCGGACCGCTTCGCCTCCTGTGAAATCCTTCACTACCGGAACACGCACCTTTTCACCCTCCTCTTGGCCCCCCGACTCGACCGGCACGCCGCAAGCCTCGGGGCTGTCCCTGAAAAAGACGTAGGCCATGCCTGTCATGCCCAATGCGAAAAGAAAACCGAGCCCAATCCAGGTGGCCTCCCAGCCGAACGCGACAACTACCCCGTTCAGAAGCACCGGCGCAGAGGAAAAACTGAGCGATAAAAACACCCCGTTGATTGCGGCCGCCCAGCCCCGCCGTCCCTCAAACCAGCGAAAAACCATTGAGCGGCAAACCGTCATCGCAAATCCGACCCCGGTCAGCCGAATGCCGCCGAACGCGACAAGCACCAGCATGAACGACAAGCCCGGAATCCTGTCGCTTGCACCGGCAAGCCGATAAACCTGCTCGGTCAAACCGGTAAAAATCAGCACCAGTCCAAGGCTGAAAAAACTCAAACATCCAATCAGGCGCACGCCGAAGCGATCAATCAAGTTTCCCGCAAACGGCGCCCCCAGCCCCGCGATTATCGTTCCTCCGGTATAAGCGAGCGAAAACCCGGAGCGCTCGATCTCCAGGGCTTCCAGCATGTCATCAATAAAAATGCTCATCCCCGGCGGACTGCCGGGCACGGCCGCAGTCATGCCGACGGTCCCGACTACCAGGATGATCCAGCCGTAATAGCCCGGCCAATTCCTGACATCAAACGGCCGGTCCTGCTCTGGCACAAGCCGCCGCATTATTTACCGCGTTCCGTCGACGGGTTATGGGCGAACCCCTTCATGGATGAATGCGGATGGCAGAGACGGAGCCGAGCTTATTGGGCCTCCGCCTCACTTTGCCGCTCTTCCAGCTCCTTCAGCTCTTCCTTGGCCTTCGCAATCCGCTCCTGCGCCTCCCGCAGGCGGCGCGCCCGCTTCTGGGACTCCTCGTAGGCTTTTCTTTTCTTCTCCAATTCCTTCTCCATCCGGGCCGCCTCTTTTTCCGCGGCTTCAACATCCTCGTCCGTGGTTGAAGCGCCGACGGCGGCCTGAACTTTTTCCTCTTCCAATTCCTTTATTTCCTTTTCCAGTTTTTCCTGTTTCCTCGCTTCCTGTTCGTATTCGTATTGACGCTGGGCCTCCGCCGCTTCCAAGCGCTCGCGACGCTTGTCGATTTCGTTTCCGGTCAGACCGCCAAGCGCTCCTCCGAGGACAGCGCCGGCCAATATGTTGATATCGTCACCGTCCCCCATCTGCTTGCCGGCAACGCCGCCGAGGATGGCGCCAGTGGCGATGCCGATATTCCGGCCACGATTCGGGTCCGTCGACGAACAAGCGCTGAGGAAGAGGGCTATTACAAGAGCGACAGGCAATGAGAAAACACGCATCATGGGAAAACAAATTAATCTTTTGGCGGAAAATTGCAATGCCTTGCAACAGGACTTTTTCGTTCGACCGTGTTCTTCATCCTAAAAAGATTAATACAACCACTGATGGACACTGATGAACACTGATTAGCAATGGGTTAGCGACTTTTACTGCTTCGCCTGTTCGGCGAAAGGCCCAATATCCATAAGTCGTTAATGATCAGTGTTCATCAGTGTTAATCAGTGGTTCAACTGCGGAATGTAGGTTCATTTGAAGCACGGAAGTATTGCGAACCGGGAATGTAGTCGTTTTATTCCAAGGCGCACCACCCCGGACTTCCTTTTTTTTCTCCATGAGCTTACGCAATCCCGAACGCGGCCTTTTCACCGTCAAGGGCCTGATTTTCACCCTTGGCCTGTTCGCCTCTTTTATAACGGTTGGCGTCATTTACAGTGCGCTCATTCGGCCCGCCGCCGAGCGGGCCGCGCTCGCAAGCGCTTACGATGTGGCGAGCGACGCCCGATTCTCGAACCTCTTTATTATCATTAAGGACTACGAGCAGCAGATTTGTTTTTCCCTGTTCCTGTGGGGAATTATGATTTTAATCTACAAATTTGTCCTGCTTCGGGCCGAGAGCCGGGCAATGGACCGTTTTACACCGGCGACGGACGACCGTCAGGGAAAACCCGAAATCAACCTGGCCGATAGCGGCATCTCGCGCGAACGCGCCGGGCATCTCGCACGCGAATTCGCTGCAAAAAGCGAACTGCCCGAACTTCGCAACAAAATTCTGCCCTATGTGATCGCCCGCGGCCTTGAGCGCTACCATATTACCGGCAGCGCCTCCGAAGCCACGGAAACCATCATGGGCCGCATTGAAGTCGCTGCGGAGCAGCAGGAGAGCGAACTCTCCATGCCCCGCTACCTTGTCTGGGCCATTCCCTCTATCGGTTTCATTGGTACGGTACGGGGAATAGGGGCCGCCCTGAAGCGCGCGGACGAAGCGCTACAAGGCGATATCTCGGGCGTCACCGCGTCCCTTGGCGTGGCATTTAATTCCACCCTCGTGGCCCTCTTCATCAGTATCGTCCTTATGCTCTTCATCCATTTGCTCCAAAGCGGACAGGAAGGCCTCATTCTACGGCTGCAAACCTTCTGCCGCGAGCAAATCATCGATAAATTCTTCGATCCCCGCGATCCTGAGGCCAAGGTAGCGGGCGCAAGCGAAACAACGCCCCCATCACCCTCCAGTCCGACAGGCGCTTCCGCCGGAAGCGGGGCTTCAGAAGATGGGGGCGAAGGCAAAAATGCCTCTGCTTCGGAATCATCCAATGATTGAAACTCTGAATTTTTCGGACGGTTTCCGACCATCCGCCCGACCTGACTTACGCCCGCCCTATGAACCTTAATTCTGCGGTTGAACCGCTGATTAACTGATAAACACTGATGATGAATGAGTTATGGAAATTCTATCTTTCTCCCAATGAGTGAAGAGGCAAAATCCTTTAACCCTCTGGTTATCAGTGTCCACCAGTGTGCATCAGTGGTTGAATTGATTTTTTTAGGATGAAAAGACGCCGAGAAGCACACAGCTCCGTGCTTTCTTTTATCGACACCATATCCTGCGGATTCGGCGCCGTCCTCCTGTTATTTATTCTCACGGCCCAACGTCAAATCAACGAAATCGAGGAACGCGCTCAAGAGACCGAGGAAACGGCAAGCTCTCTACAAGCAAGTATCAAGGAAGCGGAAGCGCGAAAAGAAGCGCTCGAGGCGGAGCTTCAATCCGTCGACCCCGACGGCGCGAGCAAGGGTCTGCCCAGCCCCGCGAAACTCGCCTCCCGGCGGGAGCAACTGGCTCAAGCCATTGAAGAGCAAAAGGAGGACTTGCAAGCTCTCGAGAGCGAGGCCGAAGAACCCGAGGCTCCCGGGTCTCCCGAACGGCCCTCGGCTGATCGGCGCTACTTGACGGGTCTTCAGCTGCGGGGTCCGCGCGTCGTGATTCTTCTGGAAAGCGCCGGCAGCATGCTCGCCGAAACCGCCGGAGAGGCCAGATCCATGCTTAAACAAGGGGATGGCGGCGGTTCTGATAAATGGAAACGGGCGAAAGCAACCGTGCGGGCGGTACTTGCGGCGATTCCAAAGGGTACAAAGGTCGCCGTTCTCAGTATGAATGAAAACACCCGTGCGATCTCCGGTTCCCCGGCTGCGCCCTACATCGACCCCTACAATAACGACGAATTGCTTCCCACGCTTGAGCAGCTCGAACAGCTCGAAGCCGAGGGCGGCGCCAACCTCGGGAAAGCGCTCAAAGCCGCCTCCGCCCTGCCCGATCGTCCCAGCAGCCTCCTCCTGATCGGGGACGGACTGCCGACGGCGCCTGCTCCTTCGGCCGGCAACCTGACGGAAGCCGACCGTGTGCGGCTCTTCAAGCGGGCGACCGCGAACCCGCCGAACTACCCATTCAACGCCATTCTTCTACCCTTCGACAAGGATCCCGCTGCCGCCGGCCTTTTCTGGCGACTCAGCACGACTACCCGCGGCGTCACCATGGTTCCCGACGAAGATTGGCCGCCCAAGCAATAATTATCGTTCTTCCTCACTCGCTCCGCGAGGGTGGCCATTTTGCGCAAGGCGCAAAATCTAAAGTTGCACCTCTTCGGCGTCCTTCCACAACTTGTCCAGGGAATAAAAATCCCGCATTTCCTGGGTCTGCAGGTGCACCATAAAATCAAACACGTCGACCACGATCCACCCGCTGCCCACTTCCCGGTCCTCGCCGCGCACCCGGACCCCGTCTTCTTTCAGGCGTCCTTCCACGGCTGCTTTCAAGGCTTTAATGTGGGGCTCGGACGTTGCCGTTGCGAGAATCAGGTAGTCGGTTATTGTCGATTTGCCGCGCACATCGAGTATGCGGACGGCTTCGCCTTTTTTGTCTTCGATGACTTCTACTACTGAGCGAATTTCCGTGAAATCCGATGCGGTTGGTTGTGTGGTTTGGGACTCGGGTGGAAGCATAAATAATTATCGTGATGAACCATACAGGTTCTTTTCCAAAATGAAAGCCTCAACTGCATCCGGCACAAGTCCGTGAATCGATTTGTTCCGGCTGCGACGTTCCCTGATTTCCGTCGAACTGGCCGCCATAGGGGGTACTTCCACTCGCTTGCAGGAAATTCCTTCAACCGGGGGGTCTCCGAGGCGATAGCCCGGTCGGGCAACTACAAGAAAAGTCACCCATCCGGCCAGGGTTTCAATCCGATGCCACCGGTCGAGCTGTTCAAACTGATCGGCGCCCAGCACCCAGTGAAGCCGGGCATCCGGTCGTTGTTCCCGGAACAACCGCACCGTATCGACCGTATGACTGAGGCCTCCCCGCTTCAGTTCACAATCATCCACCCGGCAGCCGATTTGCCCGCTCAAAGCGAGCTCCAACATCCGAAAGCGTTCGCTGTCCCCTGCCAGCGGGCCATGTCGCTTGAGGGGGGAACGCGCAGCCGGGATAAAAACAACTTCCTTCATTCCCGGGAGCTCCAGAACATGTTGAGCGATGTTCACGTGCCCTACATGGACGGGGTCAAAGGCCCCGCCAAATAGCGCGACAGCTCCCTTTTTTTCTTTATACCGGTCATCCGTATCCATGCATTCCTGTTTTTTGGCCTTGTTTCGAAGCTATCCAATAGTCTTGCTTGCATTCACTCAAGCGCAACATGCAAACCGACCCTCCAGTATCCGATCCCCCTTCCCTGGCCGAAGCCCTGGAACAGCTCTTAAGGAAAGAAGGAACCGAAGGCGCCAGCGTCGGCGGAGTGGTTCTCGCGGTCCGGGAAAAAGGCTTCGGGCTGGTCCTTCTCATCCTGTCCCTGCCGAGCGCTCTGCCCGTGCCCGCCCCGGGATACAGCACGCCGTTTGGCATTGTCATCGCATTGATCGCGCTGCAAATGCTCGTCGGCCGACACAGCATCTGGCTCCCGGCCCAACTGCGGCGCATCCCAATATCAGCAGAGGCCACCGACAAGATGGTTCGTGCCGCCTCCCGGATTCTTCCACGCATCGAACGGCTCATCCGCCCGCGACACCATTGGATTCGCGCACGGGCAGGCCGGATCGCACTTGCCCTGGTTGTTGTCCTCATGGCAGTGCTGATGATCCTCCCCATTCCGCTGACAAACACCGCCCCCGCATTCGTCGTGTTTTTGCTCGGAGTTGGCCTTGCGGAAGAAGACGGGTTGCTCACGCTGCTGGCTTTTGCGGCGGGCTGCTTCGCGATACTGCTTTATGCCGGCATTATTTACCTCCTGATCACCCAAGGGCCCGAAGCCGTCGAAGAAATCCGGCAATGGCTCAAAAACCTTGCCGTGGCGGTAGTCTGAAGCGCTCCACTCGTTCCCGTTCCTCCTTCAGAGTGCGCCAGGGCACTTGCTCCGGATCGACCTCAAGCTGATAGAGATCCGGGTAATGCGTGCGGTATTCACTGGGCGACATCCCGGTCTGACGCCGGAATACGTTTGCGAAATACTGGCTCGAACCGAACCCGCAGGCCATTGCCACCTCTGTGACACTATGCCTGTTATCACGTAGCAGGTCCCGAGCCCGGTCGACCCGAACGCGCGCGAGATAGGTCATCGGGCTGACCCCCGTTTCACGATGAACCAGGTTGCTGAAATGTGTGCGCCGCATGCCGCAGGCCCGCGCCATGCCGTCCAAGCTCCATTCCTCTGCCGCCCGCTCCTTCAACTCCTCCAGGAAACAAAGCACCCGCCCATCACTGTCCTTGCGCTTCTCCCGACCCTCCGGCGCCTCCTCCATGATTCGAATCAGCTCCGTCATAAGAAGGCGCAGAAGACTCTTCGCATTCGCCCGGCTCAACGCATGTGGACGCTCCAATTCCTCCACCGCCCATGGGAAAAGCATTCGCAGCCTGGAGCTGGCAGGCCAACGGTGCCGGCGGGCGGCAAGCAATGTGCGGCTCAAGCGCTGTTCCTCGCCATGCGCGAATCCCAGGACGCGGGGAAAGCGAAGCCTCCTCCGAGGCGCCGTAAAATCGCCCGGCAAGCGAAACAACAGATGCCAGGCCTCGTTTTCCGGTTGCTGGAGCACGGGGCTTCCGTGCAACTGCCAGGGAAGCGTAAAGAATACGTCGCCCTGCCGCACCACTTCGACCCGCCCGTCAACCACCCATTCCATGCGCCCCCGGGTAATGTAGGTGAGCTCCAGCCCGCGGTTCTTATGCAATCCTAAATCCCCGATTCGAAGATGCCCGAAGCTGATAATTTCCTTCACAAAGCGCAATTCATTCGTCTTTGCAAACAGGGTCAAGGCGATTGTATAAAATTTACCACTGAAATGATATGAACGACAAGAGCCCGCCTGCACTGTAAACTAAAATCGCTGTTTAACGAGCCGGCGTCGACGTCTACATATAACATAACCCAAAACAGCAATCACCATGCCCAAGAACAAAACCGTACTCCTGGTCGCGAACGGCGACCTTCGTATCTCCGCCAACCAGAATTGCTGGGAAGCACAGGAGAACACTGAGAAAGAGCTCCGCGGGGTGCTGAACGCGCTCGGCGTAACTGTAAAACGTGCACACGGCTATAAGAAAGACGAGAAGCACGGTTTTATCGGGAGCCAACGCGAAGGCATGGATGTCTTTGCGAATATCGACCGGAAGGCGCCCCTCATCGTTGTTGAATCCGTGTGGCAGTACTCGCACCACATCCTGCACGGATTGATATCGCACGAGGGGCCGATCCTCACCATCGCGAATTGGAGCGGCGCCTGGCCCGGACTTGTCGGGATGCTCAACCTGAACGGATCGCTGACGAAAGCGAAGGTCCCCTATTCCACGCTCTGGAGCGAGGATTTTGCCAACGACAAGGCATTCCGCAAAAAGCTTGCCGAGTGGCTCGAGACCGGTAGCGTGCGGCACCCTGTAACGCATGTGAAGAAATACACCGGGCGCGGAAGCACGGAGCGCCAAAAGCAGGTGGCGGCCCGCATCGCGAACGAGCTCGACAGGAAGAAGGCGATCATGGGGGTCTTTGACGAGTTCTGCATGGGGATGTACAACGCCGTAATCCCGGACGAGCTGCTTTTTCCCACAGGCATCTACAAGGAACGGCTCAGCCAGAGCGCCCTCTACGCGGAAATGGGGCGTGTCTCCAAGAGCGAGGCCGAGGAAGTTTTCAACTTCATTGAGAAGCGGGGCTTTAAGTTCCACTTCGAAAACAACGGAAAGACCGGCCTCACCCGCAAGCAGGTGCTTGAGCAGTGCCGGATGTACATCGCAGCCTGCCGGATAGGCGACAACTTTGGCTGCGACGTCATCGGCATTCAGTACCAGCAAGGGCTCAAGGACATTTGCCCCGCCTCGGACCTTGTGGAAGGGATGCTCAACAGCACGGACCGCCCGCCGGTCAAGAACGCCGCGGGAAAGCTCATCCGTCCCGGCGAGCCCTACCCCCACTTCAACGAGGTGGACGAATGCTGCGGGATCGACGCGCTGCTGACGAACCGCGTGCATAAGTCGCTCCGCCAGCCCCCGGAAACCACGCTCCACGACCTGCGATGGGGCGACTGGGACCAATCCGGGACGACCGACGAATACGTCTGGGTTTTTCTCATCAGCGGCTCCGCTCCGGTCGAACACCACATCGGTGGCTGGAAGGGCAGTCACGGCTACCGGCAACCGCCAATGTATTTTCCTCTCGGTGGCAGTACGCTCCAGGGCGTCGCCAAGCCCGGTGAAATCGTGTGGAGCCGCGTCTATGTGGAAGACGACAAACTGAAGATGGACATCGGCCGCGCGCAGGTAGTCGAACTTCCGGAAAAAGAGACGCGGCGCCGGCTGGAAGCCACCACGCCCCAGTGGCCGATCATGCACGCCGTCACCTACGGGGTGAGCCGCGACCAGATGATGGCCAAACACAAGTCAAACCATATCAACGTCGCTTACGCCACGAATGCAAAGCAGGCGGACAATTGCCTGTACACCAAAGCGGAACTCGCCCGCAAGCTCGGCATTGAGGTCAGGCTCTGCGGAACCGGCGCGAAGGGCGAAAAACTCAAATCGTAAGTCAGAAACGGTAGTTGTTGTTTTTCTTCGGAGTCGTCCGCCTTGGACGGAACTCACCACCTGCTCTTACGGACGAGTCGGAGCATTTTTTAACCACTGATG
>JBKGYB010000042.1:0-11689 GCA_046546295.1 Opitutales bacterium
TTTAATTTCCGAAAATTTAAGATTTTAGATTGGTCTCTGAAAAACATCGTGCTTGCGATCGGCGCACTTTTCACTATTTTCATCAACCCTGACAGTCGGTGCGCCAAAAGGTCGCCTCAGGGACAGACCGTAAAAGAACGGAGACAGCCACGGGCCATCCGGTGCGCTTGAAACTTTTTGCCGTTCCCTGCCAGTGCATTCGGAGCTGGCGGAAACCCGACAATACTCCTATCCCTTATCATACATGGACATCCACAACGCTATAATAGAGCTTCTCGGCGCAGAGGACTACGTGCCGATGCGGCGCGAAGAAATCTGCGAGGCTCTCGAACTCGACGCGGAAGCAAAAAAAGAAGCGCTTCAGTTGATCGAGAAAATGCTCCAGCGGGGCGAGATTGCCCGGCTGAAAAAGGACCGCCTTTGCATTCCCAAGGACGCCGACCTTGTCAGCGGACGCATTCTTTTCCGCCAAAGCGGCGCGGCCAGTCTGATTCCCGACAATGAACCCGGCATTCCCGCGGCCGCGGGCTATCCCGTGGCCGCCGAGGACACGGCGGTGGCCTTGCATGGCGACCGGGTGCTGGCCCGTATCAACGCGACCACTCGACGTCCGCGCGGCAAAGCCGCAGCGAAGAAGCGCCCGGATCCGGATGCAAAGCCAAATGTCCGTGTCATACGTATACTTGAGCGTGTCCGCGACACCATAACCGGCACGCTCGAGCGCAGCCGCTATGCCACCTACGTCATTCCGGACGATCCGCGCATCATTCAGGACATCCTTGTGCCGGATCCGAATAATTCCGGCATCCGGCCGGTTCCGGAGCAGGGAGACAAGGTGGTGGTAAAATTGGTTGAGTGGCGGCAACGGCACCTCAATCCGGAGGGGGAAATTATCGAGCTTCTGGGCAAGACGCACGAGCCCGACGCGGAATTCAAGGCCATCCTGCACAAGTATGACCTGAATCCCGCGTTTCCATCGGAAGTCGAGCGACAGACGGACAATGTGCCGGACGCGGTGCGTGCCAAGGATCGTGAAGGCCGGATTGATTGCCGGGATGTTTTTACCTTTACCATCGACCCCGACGATGCGAAGGATTTTGACGACGCCCTTTCCGTGGAGGAGTTGAAAGGCGGCAATGTGCGGGTCGGCATCCACATCGCGGACGTCAACGCCTATGTCAAACCGGGCAGCCCTCTCGATGTGGAGGCGCAGAAACGCGCCAACAGCACCTATCTGGTGGGCACGGTGATCCCGATGCTGCCCCATGCGCTTTCCAACGGTATTTGCAGCCTTGTCGAAGGTGAAGAGCGCCTGACGAAAGCCGTATTCATTACGTACACAGCTAAAGCCGAAATCGAGAAGGTCGAGTTTGCCAATACTCTCATACGCAGCAACAAACGCCTGACCTACCGTCAGGCCTATGCCTTTCTGGAGGAAGACGACCTCGACGTCATTCGCAAGACGCCGCTCCCGCCGAAGCACCAGACCGGTTCAATCGGTCGCTCGCTGGAGGAAGTCGACAACAAAGAGATGCAGCTTCTTCAGGGCCATATCCGGAAGCTTTGGAAGATCGCCGAACGTCTGCGCAAGCAACGTTTCCGCTCGGGCTCTCTGGATCTCGACATGACGGAAGTGAAAATTTATGTGGATGAGCGGGGCTACGCCGACCGAATTGAAAAACAGGAAAACGATGAAAGCCACCAGCTCATCGAAGAGTTCATGCTGAGTGCGAACGAGCAGGTGGCCCGTGAAATGAAGCGTATGGATTTCCCCTGCATCTATCGGGTGCACGATGAGCCGGACGAGGAAAAATTGCAGGAACTCCGCGAAACCATGCTCAGTTTCGGGGTCCCTTGCGGCAACCTGTCCAAGCCCCGTGAAATGGGCGCGCTGCTCCGCAAACTGAAGGAACACCCGCAATCGTACACCCTGAAAGTCCAGGTGCTCCGGAGCCTCAAGCAGGCCCAGTATCGCGCCAACCCGGAAGGACATTACGGCCTCGGTAAATCGGATTATACACACTTCACCTCCCCGATCCGGCGCTACGCCGACCTTATTGTCCATCGGGTATTTGATGCCTACCTGCACAAGACTCAACGGGATTCCGCGCCGGAGAATCCGGATATTCAATACAAGCAAGGCAAACTCGAATCGCTTGGCGAGCACCTCAGCATAAGCGAGCGCAACAGCATTGATGCGGAACGGGAATCAATAAAGACCAAGCTCCTCGAGTTTTACGAACGTGAACTGAACCGGGAAGAGAAGCACAATTTCAAAGCCGTCATAACGGACGTAAAAAACCACGGCCTGTTTGTCGAACTGACCGACACCCTTGCTTTCGGGCTTGTTCATATATCCACGCTGGACGACGACTTCTACCATATGAACGATGAGGGCACCGCTCTGATTGGGCGACGACGCAGGAAAGTATACGAACTCGGGCAGCACATCAGCGTTCAGGTCGAACGGGTCGACCGTTTTAAAAGACAGATCGATTTCCGGATCTGTTTTCCGGAGGGGGAGGGCAAGCAGGCAGCCCGCCCTTCAAACCAGCAGCGCAGGGGTGCAAAGGGCAAGCAGAAGGACAAATCGGATGCCTCCTCTGCACGCCGCGGGCAATCCGGCTCTACCCGGCGCGGTGGAAAAAGCGCCGGCGCCAAAAAATCCGCTGCAGCTGAAAAATCCGCCGGCAAGGCTGAAACAAAACAAAGTTCGGCTCCCCCAGCCAAAGGCGAAGGAAGGAGCAAATCCTCCCGCAGACGTCGGCGAAAATGATGCGCTTTTACGTCAATTGTTCCTTCCCGCGCTTTTATATGGGAAAGACTTATTAAAAATTCCAATGATGTTACCAAATCACGATGATACCCGTATCGCCGGCATGCGCCCGTTGTTGCCGCCGGCCATACTGCTCGAAGAAATACCGCTTTCCGAATGCTCGGTTGCAACCGTACGGAAAGGACGCGCTGAAAACGAAGCGATCCTGAGCCACAAGGACGACCGGCTCATTGTTGTTTGCGGCCCCTGTTCGATCCATGACCCGGAAGCCGCGCTGGAATACGCGCGCCGCCTGCGTCCGCTCGCCGAAAAGCACCGTTCGGAGCTTCAAATCATCATGCGGGTTTATTTCGAGAAACCTCGCACTGTGGTGGGCTGGAAGGGCTTGATCAATGACCCTGACCTGGACGGCAGCTTTGAGATCAACAAGGGGCTGCGTCTGGGAAGGCGTCTGCTCGTCGACATCTGCGAGCTGGGACTCCCCACCGGCGCGGAATTTCTTGATACGATTATTCCGCAGTTCATCGCGGACGCGATTTCCTGGGCGGCCATCGGGGCCCGCACGACGGAAAGCCAGGTCCACCGCGAACTCGCCTCCGGCCTGTCCATGCCCGTTGGTTTTAAAAACGGCACCAGCGGCAATATTCAGATGGCCGTGGACGCAATTCGTTCCGCCTGTCAGCCGCACTGGTTCCCATCCGTCACAAAACAGGGGGTTACCGCCATCTTCCAGACCACCGGCAACCCCTTTTCCCACATCATTCTTCGCGGCGGCAGCAGGACCGGCCCCAATTATACATCCGAGGTAATCGATTCGCTTTTGGAGCAACTGGAAGCCTGCCACCTGCCTCCCTCGCTTATTGTCGATTGCAGCCATGGCAACAGTGAGAAGGATTATACCCGGCAAGCTGTCGTAGCCCGCGATGTAGCTTCCCAAATTGCCGCCGGTCAACACGGGATTGTCGGGGTCATGCTCGAAAGCCACCTCAAGGAGGGCCGGCAGGATTATTCCGTCCATGGGGAAAACGTCTACGGGCAAAGCATAACCGACGCCTGTCTAAGCTTGGATGCCACCGGGCCGCTGCTCGAAGAACTCGCCGATGCGGTGCGCAAGCGCCGCGCCCGCCCGACCGGGACGGAATAGGGATTATGAACCATCCGGAAATTTTCCGGCTTGTCAACCAGAGCGCTTTCCTCAAAGCTTGAAGAATTGAAAAGCATGGAACTTACAAACGGAGATACGGACATTTCAGTCAGTCGGGAAACTTTCAAGCAGTTCCTGAGCAGCAAGGGCTTGCGGGTTACGAACCAGCGACTGGCTATTTTTGACGCCGCTTACGACTACGGCGACCATTTTACGGCGGAAGACCTGCTGGAACGGGCGCGCAGGATCGATGACTCCGTTTCACGGGCGACGGTCTACCGCGCCCTCCCGCTCCTTACGGAGAGCAGCCTGATTCGCGAGGTGGATGTGGGGCGGGACTACAAGTTCTACATGGCCAACAGGAACGCCACGACGTTTCAGGCGCAGGTGATTTGTCTGGATTGCGACAAAATATTCGAGATCGATGCTCCCTTTATGGAGTGGTATGGGAAGACCGTAGCGGAAAAACTTTCGCTCGAAGTGGAGAGCCAACGCCTGCAAGTGACGGCTCACTGCGTGGAGCTCCGTGAAAAAGGCGTATGCCCCCATGCCGAGGCCCGAACGTAATCAACCAACCGGCCGGCCGGCTGCGTTTCGAGACAAGGACCTTCTCTTCCCGAACCGGCGTGCTTTGAAACAGAACGAAAAAGGGCAGACTGATGGCGAAGGCTGAGGAATACGCATTTGAAGTGGGCTTTTTTGAAAGCTTGCACCGGCGCATGCCGAAGGATGCGCGGGTGATTTCCATACTTGCCCATCTGTATACGGAAATCGGACGGATCGACTCCGGCCTGAAGATGGATCGTAAACTTGTCCGATTGACCCCGGAAGATCCCCTTGCGCACTACAACCTGGCGTGCAGTCTGTCCTTGAAAAGACGCTATCCCGATGCGGTTCGTTCCCTTCGAACGGCCATCTCTCTCGGCTACAAGGATATTCAATGGATGTGCGACGATCCCGACCTGCGGCATCTTCAGGAATACCCCGGCTTTATCCGCCTGCTTCGGGAGCTGGGGCATGAATAAACCACCGGACCCGTTTTCCCGGGATCCGATACAGGCTTCCCATTTCAAACTGTTTGCTCCAGATTGCTCCAATGGTCGGCGAATCCACACTTATGGAACAAGGCATGCTTGTTGAAGTGGTTCCGATCGCCGGATTTGACAAGGAACTGACCTATGGGGTGCCTCCCGCTTATCGTGAGAAGCTGACGCTCGGGTCGCTTGTCCGCATCCCCCTGCGAAGGCGGAGCGAGTTGGGGGTCGTGACGCGTCTGGGGTCGGAACAATCGGTGCCGGCCGGCAAGTTGAAGCAACTTTACGGACTGGTGCAGGATTATCCCGTCTTGCCCCCCGACCTGCTGGAATTGTTTCGCTGGATGCGCCGGTATTATGCGGCCAAGCCGGAAGCCATCCTTGAAAGCATGATTCCGACCCCGATTCGCCGGGGAATGAAGCCGAAGGTGAGGCGTTTGATAGCAATCGCCCGCATGCCGGAGGGCGAAGAACAGGCGGCGCTTGAAAAGCGGGCGCCCCGTCAGGCCGAATTGCTCCGCTTCCTGCGGGACCAGATTCATCCTCTGCCGCGGGCGGACTTGTTGAAGAAAATGAAATTGAGCCCTTCCGCATGCGACGCCCTTGTTCGGAAAGGGCTGCTGCGGGAAACGCAGGAGCAGGAATCACGGGTGGCTTACGAGGACGAGTTCGGTGAGGTCGAGACGGTGGCGGATATGTCCGCGCCGCCGGATTTGACGACGGAGCAGGGGGATGCCGTGGCCGCCCTGCAAGGCATGCTGCGGGCAGGCGGGTTCGGGGTGCGGTTGCTCCATGGTGTGACCGGTTCCGGCAAGACAGAGGTGTACCTGCACGCGATCGAACAAGTGGTGGAGGAGGGCGGGGGCGTCGTTTTTCTGGTTCCGGAAATTGCGCTTGCGCCGCAGACGGTCGGGCGGGTGCGCGCTCGGCTGGAAGCGCGGGGGGTCGCCACCGTGGTCTGGCACAGCCACCTTTCGGAAGGCGAGCGCTTCGATGCCTGGAAGGCATTGGCGAGCGGAGCGGCTCATGTCGTTGTGGGCGCCCGCTCCGCTGTCTTCGCGCCCGTCCGGAATCTCCGCCTGATGATCGTGGACGAGGAGCATGAGCCCTCCTACAAGCAGGAGGAGGCGCCGCGTTACCACGGCCGGGATGTCGCGGTTTACCGGGCCTGGTTGAATGGAGCGACCTGTGTGCTGGGCTCGGCGACGCCGTCCTTGGAGTCCCTGCACAATGTGGAGCGTGGAAAATACGGGATTGACCGCCTGCTCAAGCGTGTGGACGACCGTCAACTGCCCCGGGTGCACGTCGTGGACATGCGGCGGGAAGCTTTGCAGGGGAAGGGCGTTTCGGCAATTTCCCGAATGCTCGCGGACAAGCTGATCGACCGCTTCGAAAAGCGCGAGCAAAGCATACTTTTTCTCAATCGCCGCGGGTTTTCCACCAGCCTGCTCTGTCCGGACTGCGGCTATGTGGCGGAGTGCAAGCATTGCAGCATTCCCATGACCTATCACCGGACGGACAACAAGCTGCGTTGTCACTTGTGCGGCGACGAATATTACGCTCCGCCGCAATGCCCGCAGTGCCGGTCGGCCAACATTCGATGGCGGGGGCAGGGCACGCAAAAGATCGAGGATGTTGTGCAGAAGATCCTTCCCCGTGCCCGGATTGTTCGGATGGATGCGGACTCCATGGTGAAAAAAAATTTGTATCGCAAGATATTGAATGACTTCAGAGCGGGCAAAATTGACCTGCTCGTGGGCACGCAAATGATCGCAAAGGGGCTGGACTTCCCGAATGTTACACTGGTCGGCCTGGTTGATGCCGACCGCTCGCTGCACATTGAGGATTTCCGTGCGGCGGAACGCACCTTTCAGCTGATTGTTCAGGTGTCCGGGCGTTCCGGCCGGGGCGACCGGGCGGGAGAAGTTGTCGTGCAGACCCATACCCCGCATGCGGCGCCCATACAATTCGCCCGGCACGCTGATTTCGACGGGTTTCAACTAGAGGAGCTCGAGCAAAGGAGGGAATTTAATTATCCGCCCTTCCGGCGCCTGATCCGTCACTTGTTTCGAGGACGGAACCCCGAGAAAGTGAATTTCTTTATTGAGCGCTGGGCGCGCCTGCTGGAGGAGGAATTCGGCGGGACCTTGACAATTCGCGGCCCCGCCGCCGCCCCCATTGAGAAGATCCGGGACGAATATCGCTTTCAGCTCTGGTATTTTACAGGCAGCGTTAGCCGGGTAATCGAACGCATCACGGCACTCCGCGAAACCTTTAAAATGGACCGCGATGTAATTGATCAGATTGACGTCGACCCCATGCAATTAAGTTAATCCAACGCCGATCCATCTTATGGTTGAACCTTATTCACAGCCCAATCTCCTTTCCATCCGCAATCTGACCAAAAAATACGGAGACTTTGCGGCGGTCGATGATGTCTCTCTTGACATCGCGCCCGGCGAAATTTTCGCCCTGCTGGGGGTCAACGGCGCGGGCAAAACCACCATAATCGGCTGCATCACCGGTCTCATTGCCCGTTTCAAGGGCGAAATACGGGTGGCCGGTTACGATGTGCGCAAGGATTATCGCGTCACTCGCCAACTGGTGGGGCTGGTTCCCCAGGAGCTTAATTTCGACGGCTTTTTTCCCACTGCGGAAACCGTCCGGTTCCAGGGCGGTTATTTCGGCGGACGCGATCTGCGGCGCCGCGCCAACCACCTGTTGGAAACCTTTGCCCTCATGGAAAAGGCCGACGCCAACACCCGCAAGTTGTCCGGCGGCATGAAACGGCGTCTCATGGTGTGCAAGGCGCTCATGCACGAACCCGCTCTGTTATTTCTCGACGAACCGACCGCCGGGGTGGATGTTGACCTGCGCGAGGAACTCTGGGCTTACATTCAAAAACTTCGCGATAGCGGCGCCACCATTGTTCTGACGACCCACTATCTGGAAGAAGCCGAAAATCTGGCGGACCGGATCGGTATTGTGAACCGCGGCAGGCTCCTGCGGGTCGACACCCCGGAACGCCTGATGCAGTCCTTCGGACGGCGCTGGATCGAAGCCCGCCTTTCCGGCCCGGCGCCGGCCCGCTTGAGGGAAGACCTCGAAGGCCTGCAACCGGAATTCCCCGATCGCGACCGCGTGCGGATCACCTTCCCCGAAAAGGATCACGGCGGCCGGGGCGAGGACGCGCCGGTGCGGCGCCTCATGAAGGCGGTTCAGAATGCCGGCCTCGAAATCGAAACCCTCGACGGGGGTCGAAGCCGGTTGGAGGATATCTTCCGCAAAGTGGTTCACGCCGACACATAATTCGAAGCGAGCATCCATCCCAATATGAATCCGACCGAGCACGCACCGCCCGCAATCGAGCGAGACCTTCAACCCACAGGCGCCTCAGGCGATCGATTTTCGGACCACGCCGGCGAAGAGGCGGCGCGTCGTCACATCGCGCGCGTAGAATCCTTAGCCTTGGGCAACCGGGGTTGGCGGGGGACCTGGATGTTGTTCCGCCGTGAACTGGCCCGCTTCATGAAAGTGGCCGGACAGAGCATCGTCAGCCCGGTGCTCACAACCATGCTGTGGTTCGTGGTCTTCGGCTATTCCCTGGGCAGCCGCCTTGAAGAGGTGCAGGGCATCCCTTACGTCGATTTTCTCGTGCCCGGGCTGATTATGTTGAACCTGATCAACAACGCTTTCCTCAACACCGGATTCTCCCTGTTTATCTCCAAGGTGCACGGTTCGGTGGTGGATGTGCTCCTGACCCCATTGACGCCGTTGCAGATCATAATCGGGTACATCTCCGCCTCCCTGCTGCGGGCCATGATTATCGGTTGCGTCATATGGCTGGTCGCCGGCTTGATGGGAGCGTCCACCCTGTATAACCCCGGGTTCACTCTGCTTTTCATGGCGCTCACCGCGACTGCATTTGCCTTGTTCGGACTGATGGTGGCGATCCTCGCGGAGGACTTCGATCACATTAACCTTTTCCCCGCCTTCCTTCTCATGCCGCTCACTTTCCTCGGCGGGGTTTTTTACTCCATTGATATGCTGCCGTCACCCTGGGATTCCGTTTCCCAGGCCAACCCCATCCTCTACATGGTCAACGGCCTGCGTTATGGCATGACCGGCGTCAGCGACGTTCCGGTCGGCCTGGGCTTGTTCCTCGTCGCTTCTTCCGTCGCTGTTTTCGGCGCAGCCGTTCTCGCCCTGCTGGCTTCGGGCAAGAAGCTCAGGGAATAACGAACAATTTATCCTGTATTTGCCTTGCGATTTCGGTGAAGACTTGAGCGGCTTCGGATTCGGGGTGGCTCAGAACGACGGGGACTCCGTTATCGCTTCCGACACGGACTTCCGATTCGATCGGCACCTGCCCGAGAAGAGGAACTTCAAGCTGTTGCGCTGTCTTTTTGCCGCCACCTTCCCCGAACAGGGCCTGACGTGTGCCGTCGGGCCCGGTCAGATAACTCATATTTTCGATGACTCCAAGCACGGGGACGCTGACTTTTTCAAACATGCCCGCGCCTCGACGTGCGACATTGTGGGAAGCGGCCTGTGGGGTGGTCACAATGAGGGCGCCTTCCAGCGGCAGCGTCTGGACCAGTGAAAGTTGCGCGTCGCCGGTGCCCGGGGGCAGGTCCACTATAAGGATGTCCAGCTCCCCCCAGTCCACGTTCTGAGCAAACTGCTGGATGGTTTTCATGATCATCGGCCCACGCCAGATCACGGGGGTATTTTCATCAATGAGCAAGCCCATGGACATGGCGCGCACACCGAAATTTTCAATCGGCATGATCATTTCGTTCCGCACTTCCGGCTGGCTGGACACGCCAAGCATCAGGGGAACGGAGGGACCGTAAATATCGCAGTCCATAATACCGACCCGGAGGGCGGAGTTTCCGTCTGATGACAGCCGGGTGAGGGCGCAGGCGACGTTGACGGCAACCGTTGATTTGCCCACGCCGCCCTTGCCGCTGGCTACCGCGATGGCAAATTTCACTTTTTGCATCGCCTTGCCGGCGGTGGGTTGAGCGCCGCCGGCGCCGGATCCGGCTGGGCCGGGCTGCTGCTGAGGCTTGGACACTTCCATCTCGACGCCTACGGCCGCGATGCCTTCGAGTTCGCCCACGGCGGACTTGATATCGGCGGCGATCTTCTCCGGCACCGACTGGTCGGCCGTGGTGACCGCAACCTTGATGTGGGCCTTGCCCTCCTTTAAGTCGACGTCGCGTACAAGGCCGAATGAAACAATGTCTCGGGTGAAACCGGGAAATTTCACCGATTTAAGGGCTGTTTTTATGCTGTCGGTATCCAAAATTTATCGTGGTTAATGAATGTAGCGTGGGATGCATTTGGGCGGATTCAACCCGAAACGCAAATTTTTCCGTCCTGCATCTTGCGCGCGCGCAAAATGAAACGAGAAAAACACCCTGCCAGGTGCCAAGACTCAGCCCCTGCATCTTGCGAGCGCGCAAAATGAAACGGTGTGGATTTCGGTTGCTCAAGTCCGACGGACTGCTAGCGTGTAAGTATGCGAATGCCAGCCAACCTCCTTCTCTTCCTTCTCCCCGTGCTTTTCGGTTTGGGCGGTTTGTCCGCCAATGTGATCGATATCGGTGACGCCGTCCGGCGGGGCGACAAAATGCTGCCGATCGCGGTTGAGAGCTCCGATCGCAACCTTACCGAAATCGGTCGGCGCGCCTTTAATCTGCACGGCGCCTTCCGTGTCAGTTCGGCGGATGATGCCGCAATTGTTCTTAAGCTGCGGCAGGCCGGATCGAATTCCGTCTTCATGCGCGTCGATTCCAGAGGGTCTGAAATCAGGGAGTTGCGCGGCAAAGTCACTGGCAACGGGATACGGGATGCGGTGTTGCGCGCCTGCGATAAAACAGTGGAAGCTTCGCTTGATTTGAACGGATTTTTTGCCGGCAAACTTGCGTTTGTGGGCAAGCAACGGGGCAATTCCGAGCTGTATGTCAGTGATCTTCTCTTCTCGCGCGTGCGCCCGTTGACAGCGGACCGCGCGCTTGTGACGGGTCCAAGCTGGTCGCCGGACGGCAAGCAACTCCTTTTCACAACCTATTTTAAAACCGGGTCCCCCGACATATACAAAATCGACCTCTCATCGGGCAACAGAGAGCTGATCGCCGGCTTCAAAGGCACGAACAGCGGCGCGGCTTTCAGTCCGGATGGCCGGCTCATTGCCATGATAATGTCCGGAACCGGCAACGCTGAATTGTATGTGAGCGATCCATCCGGGCGCAATATCCAGCGGCTGACCGCCAATGACAGCCTTGAAGCGGCCCCCAGCTGGTCGCCGGACGGCAGCCGGCTGGTCTATGTGTCGGATGCTCCGGGGCGCCCGCAATTGTTTCAAGTCAAGTCCGAAGGCGGTTCCCCGCGGCGCATACCGACGAATATCAGCCGTTATTGCGCGGAACCGGACTGGAACCCGGTGGACCCTGAAAGGATAGCGTTTACGGTGGCAGTTGGCAGCGGGTTCCAGATCGCTGTCTATGAAGCTTCCGAAAGGGACAGCAAGATCGTCACTTCCGTGGCGGATAGCGCCGTCGAACCGGTCTGGCTCAATGACGGGCGCCATTTGGTGTTTACCCAACGACAGCATGGGCGAACACGTCTCATGTTGTTGGATACCGAAACGGAAACCGTAAAGCCACTGCACAAACCGGAATTCGGCGACGCCTCTTCCGCCGGCTTCGTCTATCCGGGGCGATGAGG